>DMOT01000322.1 GCA_003456765.1 Bacillota bacterium | reverse complement strand
ACTGTAACCACATCAGCCTCAACAGCCGGAAGCTCATATCCTACAGACTCATCGAAGGGATCGGTCAGAATCCTCAGCCCAGTGCCGGTCTCAATCATGAAACATGCATGGCCGAGCCATGTTATGGCTATCTGCCCATCCGAAGATGCCTGCCTATTGGCGCGGCGAAGTTTCTCCATCCTCTCCACCTCCAATTCTAGCTCCAGTTTTTCGCGTTCGCTCATCCTTGCAGCATCATACCTCTGCAGCGCTCTGACAGCTGCCAGGTTCCTGAAGATTGAGACAAAACCGGCATACAAGGATAAGCCGATTATCATGAAGTAGCCTGCAGTCTTGTTGCCGACCAGGATCCCTATGGTAGGCAAAACGCCGAGCGCAAAGAAGACTGCAGCAAACAAGCCTACAACAAGTGTGTAGGCTGGATTGTCAAGTATCAATATGGCCGCTCTCCGTATGGACTTCCAAACAGTCGTATCTTGCTCCACAACAATGGGATAGGCGTACATGAAGAGCAAGCCGACGAAGATGCTCAGATAGACCCATACTCCAGACAAGAACCTCATCCAGGTGTTTTCAGTGGCAAGGAGCACCTGTATGTCTATCCACAGGATGAGAACCACAGCTGAGTGCATCGCGCCGAGGAGAGCCGCCCTGAGCCAAAACTTCTTGTAGCCCTCCCACAGTTCTTTCACTCCAGCATCTTCGCGGTGGGCTGCAAGGTTGCCGCAGTAGATTATCGCCATATGAATTGGAGCGGCGATTGCAGCAAACATCGGAATAGACCAGATAGTAGGGCCTGCCACGAACAGCGTCGCAAATGTGACGAAGTACCATATTACGCTCATGAGCACAACCATGCCAAGCCGCTCGTAGGTACGGACAAGACTTCTCCTCAGCACATTCCAGGCTTCTGCAGGCGAGTATCTCTCCATCCGAATCACTACATCCTTTCCGGGGCCGATACTCCCATTATCCTCAGCACGTTTCTCAGCACGTTTCTGGCAGCATCAACCAGTGCAAGCCTGGCAAAACTCGTTGCTTCATTATCGCTGATGACTCGACATTCAGTGTAGAAGCTGTGGAACAGCCCTGCCAACTCCAGGGCGTACTTGGCGATCCTGCTCGGAGCCCGCTCTGAAGCTGCGGCAAGCACCTCATCTGGGAAACTGGCCATCTTGCGAACGAGATCGATCTCGCTCGGATGGACCAGTACCGATAGATCGGCCATCTCCCAGGTCTCAGGCTTAATCCCCTCAGCCTCTGCCTGCCTGAATATGCTGCAGCAACGAGCATGGGCGTATTGGATGTACCAGACTGGGTTGTCAGTGGTCTGAGCTACTGCAAGATTGAGGTCAAAATCCAGGTGTGAGGAGGTGTTCCTCATAATGAAGAAGTAGCGGGCAGCATCCTTCGGTACCTCTTCCAGCAGGTCGTCCATGGTGATGAATTCGCCCGCGCGTTTTGACATCTTCACGGGTTGTCCGTCTCGCATCAGCGTCACAAGCTGGAGAATGAGAACTTCCAAAGTGCCCTCGGGATAACCAGAAGCCTGTAGGCCAGCTTGCATACGTCCTTCGTATCCGTGATGGTCAGGGCCGAGTATGTCAATGAGCTTCGTAAAACCGCGCCCCAGCTTGTCTCTGTGGTACGCTAGATCCGGAGCAACATAGGTGTACAACCCGTCGCTCTTCACAATCACCCTATCCTTGTCATCGCCATAGTCGGAGGATCGGAACCATACAGCGCCATCTTTTTCGTATGTATATCCGGCTTCAGCCATTTCCCGAATCATGGATTCGACAGCCCCGGTCTCACGAAGCTTGCGCTCAGAAAACCACCTGTCGAAATGGACGTCGTAAGCCTCAAGCGATCTCTTCTGCCAGTCCAAAATGTAGCTGAGGGCATACTCACGGAGGAACTCCCGGGCCTCATCAGGACTCATCCCACAGATGCGATGATCATGCTCCTCCATGGCACGCTGCGCCACATCGCGCACATACGCACCGCGATATCCATCCTCCGGGAAAGGGTGATCTTTGCCCTTTAGCTCCATGTAGCGCGCGTAAACAGATTCAGCAAGGATCGATACTTGAAGTCCTGCATCATTCACATAAAACTCGCTCGACGCCCTGTAGCCGCTTGCGTTGAGCAGCCTGACCAACGTGTCACCCACTGCTGCAGCTCGGGCGTTCACTATGTTCAGAGGACCGACTGGGTTTGCGCTCACAAACTCCACCAGTACTCGCTGGCCGCAGCCATACTCAGTCTGTCCGTATTTCTCACCCATCGACCTGACCAGGCCTACTGCATCAACTAGCCATTTGGTAGAAAGCCGAAAGTTCATAAAACCAGGCCCTGCCACCTCAACAGTGTCCACATAGGGACCAAACCCTCTGGCTGCCATTTCCTCGACAACAAGCGAAGCTATCTCCCTCGGCGCCTTCTTGGCTACGGCCGCAAGGGACAGGGCTACAGGAGATGCAAACTCTCCATGCCTCGGATCCTTGGGGACCTCAAGTGGTATGTTTGACAAGTGGCCCAGCACGTCCGCACAGAGCTTGTTTGAGTCGACCAGCTGGCGGATGGCGGACTCCATTGATCCAGTAATGCTCCCTCGTACCCGTTCCATTATGTTGTCCATTGTTACGTCCTCTCCCTGCCTTCTCCTACCAGTATTCCTCGAAACGCCAGTCGAATCCTTCCCTGCCGCCATCAGGCATCTACTGCGTCACTGGCCCCGCAACGGGGACATGGCTTGCAGGGAGGATTTAGTTCTAGGCATTCCGGGCCGCGCCCAATTGAATGCTAACCTATATTGTAGACTATATCAGAACCCATTC
This sequence comes from Bacillota bacterium, assembly GCA_003456765.1. Lineage (GTDB taxonomy): Bacteria > Bacillota > DTU025 > DTU025 > DTU025 > UBA10085. The sequence goes on along the minus strand of DMOT01000322.1, from coordinate 622 downwards.
AACCATGGTTCGCAGATGTTTCAAGTTTACACTAGTTCCGTCTGAATATATAATTGGGTCTTAGAAAGGCCAACACCCTGTGCAGACTTGATCCGCTCGCATCGCCGAGTAACGAGTCGGCAGGACTGGAGGTTCGTATTTGACTACCGACGGGAAAACAGAAGTATTTGAGCTAGTTCTAGAATCAGTGTCCAAGTCGTACGGTGCCCGTCAGGTCCTGAGATCCGTGAGTGCAACGGTTCGAACGGGCCAGGTTCTTGCAATAACGGGACCAAACGGTTCAGGCAAGTCCACCCTGATCAAAGCGGTCTGCCGTCTCATCAGGCCGACACATGGGCGAATCCTGTGGAAACTGGGAGGCAAAGAGGTTCCAGCTGAAGCAGGAAGGAAAGTCATAGGATTCGTCTCGCCTGACCTGATGTTCTATGACGAGCTCACAGCTGCTGAGAACCTGAGATTCTTCGCCCAGGTGCGCGGAATGAAGATTGCGGACGAAGATATCGAATCTGCCCTCGACAGCCTGCATCTTGGCGGCAGAGGCTCCGACGTGGTAGGGTCTTACTCATCGGGCATGAAACAGCGTCTGAAATATGCTTATGCCCTTCAGCATGATCCTCCATTG
>DMOT01000178.1 GCA_003456765.1 Bacillota bacterium | reverse complement strand
AAGGCCGCTGCCTGGAAGTTCTGCCTCAGCTCCTCAACCCCATAACTGACCACTTCGATGGTGAGTCCGGGACGGGATTTGGCAAACTCATTTGAGAGCTGAACGATATCTTCCAGAACCCCTCCGGTCACTTCGCCTTCCTTGGTCCAGAGAACGAACTCAATCTTCTTCTGAGCCATGGCGCCCATCGGCACAATCAGGGCGAACAATAGAACACTCGTCACGACAAAACCAATTGCCCGTTTCATCATGGGTTACCTCCTTCCGATTTAGGCCAATCAAGTGGCCGGAAACAACAGCTGGCCGAACTCTCCTGGTCATACGCCAATTGCTCGACTGGGTCTTCTAACCCCTCAACCACCTCCCGGTGAATGCGATAGCGGGGTAAGTCCCACCTTCACTGGCCCGGCAGTGCTCCACACGACTCCCTAACCACCAGCTCCACTGGCAGAGTAACCTTTTCAGGTGTCTTGCCCGGATTGCCTATAAGCTTCAAAACCTGCCTCACTGCACTCCTGCCCATCTCCTCGCCATGCTGCTTGACGGTGGATAGCGCAGGTCGCACATAGGATGCAGACTCGATATCATCGTAGCCAATAACAGCTACATCCGCGGGAACCCTCCCCCCTGACTCACGCACCGCCTGCATCGCCCCAATCGCCATTACGTCACTGATGGCGAAGATCGCCGTGACATCTGCGTGATCACGGAGCATACTCCGGACTGTCTCTTTAGCGCCTGCTTTCGTATAGTCGCCGTATAGAATCAAGTCAGTATTGAAGGAGATATCATGGGCATTGAGAGCCTCTTTGTATCCGGCCAGGCGCGCCTCGGAGATCCCTTGCAACAGGATGCGGGCATCTGGAAGATCTTTACTCCCGGAAGGGTCCTTCTCCAGCAAGAGCTCATCGGAGAAGTGCAAGTTGTATCCGTCCAAGAAGGCGATCTTGCGATGGCCCAGGGATATCAGATGTTCTGTGGCCATTCGTGCGCCCCGTACGTTATCGGAAGTCACATAGGTAGCCCGAGGCCCTTCATACGGAATGTCTATGAAGACCGTAGGGATCCCGCCGGCCCGGATCTCCTCGAAGAGTTCAGGACCGGGCAGGGTGCCCATGACGATAATCCCTTCAACCTTTGACTCATAGCATCGCTTGAGAGAGTCGCGCCATCTGCGATCGTCCGAATCCTTCACGCCCAGAAGCAGATCGTATCCTGCCTTCTCGACTTCATCTGTTATCCCACATGTGACTTCATAAAAGAAAGGATGATGGAGACCTTCTACTGAAAAAAGGAGCAACTGGAATAGGTAGCTTCGCTTCTTGACAAGCCGTCTGGCAAGTGAGCTTGGATAGTAATTCATCTCTTTCATGACCTGTCGGACTCGACGTTCCGTATCAGGGCCAATGTCGCCGTACTCATTTAGCACGTGTGATACTGTGCTAACTGAGACTCCTGCGGCTTCAGCGATCTCCCTGATCGTAACCCGCCGCCCGCGCCTGTCGGCCGGCGAGCCGCCCCTGTGCGTGCCAACAGAAGGCTTCCCGGCTCGGTCGCGTCCGTGACTGCTATCACGCTTGCATCCATCTGACCTAATCTTCCCCGCCTCCCCTATTTCAGGTGATCAAGGGTGCATTCTTGAATACGCAGGCGCATACTGAGAGTTGTAGCTGCAACAGAGCCCGCCAGAAACGGTTACTTGTGTATGCAATGTCATTTGAAGCAGATATTTGACAATTAATTGTCGAAATGATAGTTACTATAACGTTATAGTAACTATGACAATCATACAACATGCGGATTTCCATGTCAACAATATCCTGCATTGGTGCATTGGGTGAACACGCATGCATGAACTGCTCCTTGAGTCCAGAAGGTTACCGAAAGCAGGGCAACCCGTGTCGGATCGCCCTGCCGGGAAAGCCATTAGCCAGGCTTCGGGCCGCAAGGGCCGTTCAGCATGAGAAGACTCATCGAGGACGTCCCCAATGCCGGCAAGTAGCCGAGTGGGGCCTAAGAGGCGTAAAGCAGCCTCTCTCTGTCGAAAAGCCTCGTTGCCACAGCCATCAGAACCACTGCCGCCCCAAGGCTTCCAAGAGTGGCAAGCCCTATCGAATCCCATTGCAAATGGCCGGCCTGAGTCATCCTGCTTAACGCCGCAAACGGGCCATAAAGCGGGATCAGGCAGGGCCATAAAGCCTTCGGCGGAGCGAAGGCAGCGATGAATCCAGGAATCATCATGGCGAACACGAGCGGACTTGCAGCCGATTGCGCATCACGGAAGGTTCTTGCTCGAACGCTTACTATCATCTGTGCAACACTCATTACCAATGCCATAGGGATGCCTATGAGCAACGAACCCCAGAGCACGAAAACGGGCAAGCCTTGCTGCGATACAGCGGCCACAGACGGCATCATGTTGCTTACGACCCAGAATGCCGTCACGCTGAGCAAAAGAGGAATGAGCCCTATAACAAAAACCGCCGCCATCTTGCCAAGGAGAATCGCCCAATCAGATGCAGGCGTGACAAGCAAAGCATCTAGAGTTCCCCTCTCCTTCTCGCCCGCAGTCACATCTATTGCTACAAACAAGCCGCCCTGGGCCAACACCACCGCCACAAGTATCGGAAGGTAGAAAGAGGCCCAAAGCGCCCCCTCCTGCTCCGGAGTCGCAACATCCTCTGTCTCCAAAACCACCGGCACAAGAGCTGATGGATCTATCCCCCGAACTGCCACACGCTGTGCAGCCGCCTTCTGGTTGAAAACGCTCACTGCCAGCTGAAGACGGCTATCGGAAAACCCACCTCCAAAGATGCCGCCTGCCGTTCCGTTTGTCACAAGTCTGATCTGAGCAGGCCTCTCTTCAGCTACATTTTCGTCAAATCCTGGCTCGAATATCAATCCCGATTCCTTGTCGCCGCGGCGTATGACCGCCTCGAGATCTCCCTCATACTCCTCGAGTGTAATGCCGAATTCCCGCATCGTGTCCAGAAGCCCACTATCCACATACGCAACCCCTTTTGCCGGAATAATCAGGGGCTTCTGGCTCCTCTCGAACATCGCCTTATTCAACAGTGGCGTAAAACTGGCATAGAAGACCGCAATGATCAGCGGCACGAGTATGGCCTGGGTCATTCCCTTTCGGTCACGTACTGTAGTAACCATCTCCTTGCGCCAAATGTTCACAAAATCCGTCCACATGCTCTCCTCACCTCCGGTCCACCGCAGCACCGACCCGAACAGAATCCTCTGTGCATCCGTCAAGGCCATTAGCCACAATCGTTTGATCATCGTTGTCGCCGTTTCCCGCATCTCCGCTCACCAGCAGCCCTTCGCCGCCCCCGGCAAGTTCGACGAAGGCGTCTTCGAGCGAGTCCCGGCCTGTCTGCTCCATCAGTTGGCGCGGGCTGCCGAACGCGGCTATCCTGCCGCGGATGATTACAGCGATCCTGTCGCACAATCTTGCGGCTTCATCCATATAATGAGTGGTAAAGAGCACGCAATGGCCCTTGTCTCTAAGAGCCCGAATCATGCTACGGGTCTCCCGCACAGCCATCACGTCAAGGCCAGTGGTGGGCTCATCCATGATGATGTTTTTGGGGTCATGCACGAGGGCACGGCCGAGAACTACCTTTTGCCTCTGCCCGCGGCTAAAACCCTCGGCCCTCCTGTCAGCGAATTCTCCCATGTCCAAGGCGTCAATGACTTCTTGAATCCTCTGCTCCAGCCTATCTCCGGCAATTCCGTAGAACGCACCATAGTACCTGAGA
>DMOT01000223.1:5750-6338 GCA_003456765.1 Bacillota bacterium | reverse complement strand
ATATACGAGTTAGCGTCCATCCTCTGCAAGCTCCCCTCTGAGGAATTTGCGGCCAGTTTCAGTTGCAGGATTCTCAAAGAAGTCAAGGGCTGCGGCTTCCTCTATGAGTGAGCCTCCGACTAGCATTGCGACGCGGGTGGCCAGGGCCTGGGCATGCTCCATCACATGGGTCACGATTATGACTGTAAGCCCCAGTTTCTCGTTGAGGCGGAGGATCAGTTCGACTATGTTCCGTGACGCCGTGCGGTCAAGCGCGGACGTAGGCTCGTCAAGGAGCAAGACGTCGGGATGGTTCGCTAGGGCCCGTGCTATGCACATCCTTTGCTGTTGCCCTACAGACAGGGCGGAGGCAGGCCTCCGGAGCAACTCGCGCTCCAAACCTACATGCTCCAGGTAGTCTCCGGGATTACAGGGCTCGCCTCTGAGGTTAGGACCGTAAGCTATGTTGTCTGCCACATCTCCGGGCAGCAAGGCCGGGGTTTGCGACACCATTCCCACTCGACGCCTCAGCTCCTTCACATCCAGCTCTGTAATGTCAGATCCGAATAGGAATATCCGACCTGAAGTGGGGTCTTCCATTCTGTTAAT
>DMOT01000223.1:2212-5569 GCA_003456765.1 Bacillota bacterium | reverse complement strand
ATTACCTCAAGTTCGGTCAAAGAGTCACCTAAGAGGACCGGCTTTGCCGTGCTTACGTGGGATAGCTCAATTGCATTCACTAGTTTGCCTCCGTTTCGGACCGGCTGCGGTGGATCATCTGCCCAGCCACTTGCGGATCTGGGCTTCCGTCGGCATCCTGCCTTCCAGCTTCAATTCGCCGTCCATGATGACTGCCGGGGTCATCATTACTCCGCGGTCAGCTATTTGATCAAGCTTGTAGATGTGAACGACCTCTGCATCGACGCCCAACTCTTCCACTATCGTTCGTATCATCTCTTCAGTCTTGCGACATTTTGGACAGCCAGTTCCGAGCACTTCGATCTTCATTCAAGTTGTCCTCCTTGTTCACTACAGGATATTGGAACATTCCACGGCCGCGAGGCACAGGCGTCTCTCTGTAACTGAAGGCTTTTACACTGCAAACGCGCCGAACAGAATCCCGCTGATCGTTGCCGCTGCGACCACGAGCAGGATGTAAACAAGCGTCTTCTTGGTTCCCAAGACGCTGTTTATCACCAACATGCTTGGCAGGCTGAGAGCCGGTCCGGCAAGAAGCAGTGCCAATGCAGGCCCCTGGCCCATGCCTGACCCGATCAGTGACTGCATTATTGGGACTTCTGTAAGGGTTGCAAAGTACATCAAGGCCCCTACAACCGATGCTGAAAGGTTTGCTCCGAAAGAATTCCCTCCTACTGCGCTCGAGATGAGGTTGGCTGGGATAACCCCGTTGTCTACTCCCGGCGTGCCCATGAGGAATCCAGATATCATCACTCCACCCATAAGGAGGGGAAGTACCTGCTTTGCGAAACTCCACGTTGAACTCATCCAACTGGAGAGTTCATCCTTCTCAAACCAGGCGATCAACTGGTAGGCAAGGAATGCCAGCAACGCTGCGACGAGATACCATTTCACCGTGAACACATTGTGCCAGAAGCCTGATGTGTCTGACGGCTTGCCCCAGGCCGCAAAGACCAGGATCCCGATGAGGGTTGCGAAGTAGGCTGCTGTTTGCCCGGGAGTCCGTCCCATCTCGACTGTAGGGGCTTGTGCGAAGCCACGCTGACGTTCTTCCTCTTCGCCCCTGAACAGGAGGGCCATGATCAGCCCTATGACGAGCGCAAAGAGAACAGCGCCGATCGCTCGGGCAAGTCCCATGCGCCATCCGAGTACCCGTGCGGTGAGGATGATGGCAAGGACGTTGATTGCAGGGCCGGAATACAGGAAAGTGGCTGCAGGGCCAAGTCCCGCGCCCCGCTTGTATATCCCCATAAAAAGTGGAAGGATGGTGCACGAACAGACGGCGAGCACTGCGCCTGAAACTGCCGCCACAAGGTAAGCAGTCCACCTTTTTGCGCCCTTTCCCAGGTACTGCATGACAGATTGACTGGATATGAAGTTCTGCATGGCCCCAGCAATAAAGAAGGCCGGAATCAGGCAGAAGAGCACGTGCTCCCTGGCGTATTCTTGTAGCAAGCTGAATGATGCCAGAATCGCCGACTGCACCCGCACGCTGTCGAGCGGTATGAAGTAGGCAATGAGAAAGATGCCGACAATGATCGCGACGGTCTTAAGCTCGTTCATTTGCATTTCACCGCCTGAAATAAGTCTAGTTCAGGAAGATTGGTTGCCGCCGGGCAGCACGAGGCGTTGTCGATGCACCGCATGAACTGGTAGACGCATGGCGCCTTAAGGCTGTATATCACATTAAGTCCGTCCTTCCGCCACTCCACAACACCTACAGTCCTTAGAATGCTCAGGTGTTTCGAGATCGTGGATTGGTCAAACTCCAGGCGTTCTACCAGATCCGACACGCACTTCTCGCCGTCCTCTGCCAGAATCTCTACGATTCTGCAGCGTGTTGGGTGGGCAAGCGCCTTGAATATTGCCACCCGCCGCTCGATGGCGGCGTCGTTATCGGGAGTCAAGTCATTGTGCATAATCATCACCCATGGCTATATTACACTTTAGCCATATAGTCGTCAATGCTCTTATTGCTCTATGCGGCAGGAAGGAAAAACGGCCTGGGTACGGAATCTTGAACGGGTGAGCAGCATGGGGGATGCCAGCGTGCTTGCCAATGTTGCGGGGAGCCTCGATTTGCAAGTAGTGGGGTGTGAAGTGAAGATGGAGGCGATAGAGATCTCTGATATTCAACAGAGACTGATGTCACACGCACGTTCAAAGTGCGTACCCTTCTTGCTAGACACGGTTTTGGCGGGAGAGGACCTGGACTGTTTTGCCGTAGTTCTGGTTGGTTAGGTTGCCGCGGGCCAGTGCCGGAACGGTTCTGATATTGACATCGCAATCATGGGGAGCAAAGAGAACATGGATCTACTGCCTGAAGCGGCATCAAGGGCCTGAAAGCTAGTTGAGAGTATTGGACGCCAGAGCATTTAGCTGAACCTGATGCTAGAATAAATGGAGTGCATGGGGAGGAAGGAGGGCCTTCGGTGCGAGCACTTGTTTTCGACGATGGTCTTAAGGTAATGGATGCGCCGATCCCGGAGAGAGGAATCGGGCAGGCTCTAATACGGGTGACGTTTGCGGGGATCTGCAACACAGATGTGGAAGTCACTCGGGGGTATTTTGCCTACAAGGGAATCATGGGACATGAATTCGTGGGCGTGGTTGAGGATGCCGACTATACTGACCTCGTGGGCAGGCGCGTTGTTGGGGAGATAAACATAAGCTGCGGGGAGTGCGGCACATGCCGAAGCGGGAGTATCCGCCATTGCGAGCGTATCAGGGCCATGGGGATCAACGGATGGCCGGGCTGTTTCGCTGACTACGTAGTGTTGCCTGAGAGCAACCTCCATGCTGTCCCAGACTCTGTCACAGACCTCCAGGCAGTCTTCGTCGAGCCCCTGGCTGCGGCGATTGAAGTGATGGAGCAGGTTCACATGAGACCGACGGATAGAGTTGCTGTGATCGGCGATGGCAAGCTTGGCCTCCTCACAGCCCAGGCAATACATGCCTACGGACATCGAGTTATTCTTCTCGGAAAGCATCTCGAGAAGCTGGGGATCGCAAGGAAGACAGGGGTGGATGTATCATTGGTGTCGGATTTCGCCGGCACTGTAGATGTTGCAGTAGACTGCACAGGGAATCCATCTGGGATGGAAACTGCCATGTCCATAGTTCGCCCAAAGGGGACGATTGTGATGAAAAGCACGTTCCAGAAGGGCGCTCCGATGAACCTTACGCCGATCGTGCGGAATGAGATCACATGCATTGGTTCGCGGTGCGGACCTTTTCCGCCTGCCCTGCGGCTGCTTGAGCTGGGGGGGGTGGACACTCGGGGGCTGATTGAAAAGATCTATCCAGCGGATCAGATGG
>DMOT01000223.1:0-1980 GCA_003456765.1 Bacillota bacterium | reverse complement strand
AAAATCTAGTCGTTTTTCGAACGCGAGTGTCTAAGTTTTGTACTGGCCCCGTCTAAGTTTTAGCCACTTGAAGCCGGGAGGCAATCCTATACAGGGATAAGAAGGAATACAATGACATATGCAGCCAGTTTCCGGGATCAAATGGCTATGCAGAAGTGCATAGATCCACATATTGGATTGGGGTGCGGGAAACCGTCTAGTTTTTAGACCGCTAACGTCCAACTTTTGAACACTTGGCGATCGCAAATGACTAAAAACTATACAGGTCTGAAAAACTAACCTTCCGGTGTTTCGGGCAGCTCTGGGAAGCCCGCGAGCTCTTGTCTGAGTTGGGCCTCAACGTCCCCGCAGAGCCGGTACAACAGTTCCCTGGTCCTTCGGGAGGGGGCAATGGCAAGCTCTTCGGCCATGGCTTCCGCCAGGGCCCTGTACTGCTCCTGGACTGCGCGCCTGTCATCAAGAGCTCCGTATGCCTTCATCAATAGGCAACAGACCTCTTCAAAGAGCGGGTTCATTTGCAGCAGGGCCCTCGCGTGCTCCACTGCTTTCGAATACTGCTTCTCTTCAAGATAGAACCTTGCCAGACGAAGCCTGGCGTTGTGGCACATCTGCCTTAGTCTTTCCTGTTCGGGCATGACCCAGGCGTAGTCGAGGTCTATCAGGTAGTCGCCACGGTATAGATCGACCATCTCCTCGAGGCACTCAATGACTTCTCCCGACATATTACTGGCTCCGGCGACACGCAGGACAAGCTCCTCAAAGCGATCGCGATCTGTTACGTATGAATCGGGCGCCAGATGGTACCTCTTTCCGCCGTGCAATATGAATTCCCTGGGGGGCGCGTAGGAGGCGTTCGCTGATGCAGCCAGGGCTTGCCTGAGCCGGTAGAATGTGCTGTGGAGCGAGGTTGCCGCCTTGTCGCGCTCCGCATCGGGCCAGAGATCATCTAAGATGCGCGAGGCAGCCACTGGCTCGTTGATCTGTGCCAGGTAGGCAAGGAGGTCGCGGGCTTTGGTCGAGCGCCATTGGCCTGCCGTGATCTCCTGGCCATAGCAGAAAACCCTGAATGGCCCCATCACAAGAAGCGTGAGAGGAGGCGTCTCCACCTTCGGCGGGCCTGCCGCAGCAATGGCCTGGGAGGCCGTTACTGTTGACGCAGCATGCCTTACCGAAGGATCAGGATCGCCCAGAAGCTCTTCCATGATCTTGAAGGCCCGGGATCCCTTGATTTCTGCAAGCGGCGTGATTGATCTCCGTCGCACTTCCGGGGCAGGATGGGCAGCTAACTCTGCAACTAGCGGAAACCAAGACTGACCGGATCTAGCCAGAATCCGCTGGACCAAACTGACTTCGATCCCGGCTTCAATTCCTTCTTTGAGCACAGGCCCGTAGAGGTGCGGCGAACTTGCCAGGAGGTTCTGGATGTAGCCCATTTGGGCTGCAAGTTCAAGATGCTTTCTGGAAAATTCGCAGGCTGACTTGGGTTCGTTTTCAGCAAACAAGACTCCTGCAAGGATCCCATAGGCGTCGCAAATCACCGGACCTGAGTGGTTACACGATTCCATGACACGTATTGCATTCTCAAGCATGGGCCGGGCTTTCTCGTATTCTGCCAGATGCGCGAGTAAGGAGGCGGCGATGGTGCTGCAGTAGGCGTAGGCTAGTGACTGTTGACCGAGGCCGTCCAGGGCGGACTCGGCTTCCAGCGCCGCTTCAGATAGGCGGCCCTGCAGGGCAATGCACCTGGCCATGCCCACCTGGTTCAGCGCCCGAAGGAAGATATCAGCGTCGTACGCGAGGGCTTTCTTGAAGCACTCTTCGGCTCGCGACAGGTCGCCACATTCAGCTAGAACAGAGGCGAGATGGTTGTACGCGTACGGCAGGGTATCAACCAGTCCCTTCTCGGCTGCCACTTGCGCAACTCGGCTCGCGTGATCGAGAGCGCGGTCCAGCTGCCCCCAGTCAGCATATATTCTGGAG
>DMOT01000098.1 GCA_003456765.1 Bacillota bacterium | reverse complement strand
GTTGAGGACACTCTCACACATTGCCTCCGCGGTCAATACTTCGTCTCCGAATCTCGTCTAGCATCCCACCTGGGCGACACCATTCTTCATCATCACGACAAGTGGGGCGGGGGCAACCCGGGAGGACTGGCCGGGGATGAGATCCCGCTTCACAGCAGGGTCATCCATCTCTGCGACCGCCTGGTTATCAAGATACGACGGGGCGACCATGTCCTGGGCCAACGGCAAGAGATACTCGAGGCAATCCGCTCTCGTTGACGTCCTCGAGGACATCAGCTTGAGACCTAGTTTCTGGCTCGACCTCATACATCCCGGTGTTGGGCACGGACTTGAAACCCTCGTTCCATGGAAGGAAGTTTGCGGCAATGCAATCGACCTTTATCAGCTTGCTGAAATAATGGCCTATGCAGTAGACGCAAAGAGCAGGTTCACATACAGGCATAGCCACGGAGTCGCCGCCGTCTCCCAGGTTTCGGGAGAGACAATGGGGTTGAGCGGAGACAGGCCATTGCTCCTCGAGACGGCAGGTCTTCTTCACGACCTTGGAAAGCTTACAGTCCCTGAAAGCATTCTGGAGAAACCCGGTCTTCTGACACACGAGGAGATGAACTGGATCAAGCAGCACACTTACTACACATACTGGTTCCTTATGCAGGCCGGATTCGACCCTGCCATGGCAGAGTGGGCAGCGTTCCATCATGAACGCCTTGACGGCAAGGGGTACCCCTTCGGAAAAAGCAGGACAGATCTCGCTCTCGAGCATAGAATCATAGCAGTGGCCGACATCTTCACTGCAGTCCGTGAAGACAGGCCCTGCAGGCCGACCATGGATTGGTCAGGCATCGAGCGCGTGCTCACCTCACAGGCACGATCGGACGGGATCGACGGCGACGTGGTCCTCGCATTGCTTGGCGAGAAGGAAGCGCTCGACGACCTCTGGGCAGAGCTTTCCAGAAGGCTCGATGTGATGGACTACGGTACAGCGCTCGTCTGAAGGCTCATCCGGAAGAAGTAGGGGTGGAGGTCAAAACCTCAGGAGGAGTCCAAAACAGCCCCTCACCACCCAGCTGGTCTTTTCTCGGTGAAACGCCGGATATCATGCCCAACTTGACCATAACCCTTTACTTATTCCTTTTGGGATAGGTGGGGCGACCGAAGTATACGAGGAGGAGACGGAGATGAAACTGGCAATCTCGCTGACGCTGGCAGTGCTAACTGTGCTAGCTCCCTTCGCGGCCTCAAGCTGCAGGGCCGAACACGATCAAGTCGTCGTCGAAGCAGTCGACAAGTGTCTCAGCAGTCTGCCTTCTGACTGGTTCCAGATGAAGCCCGAGGTCCTCTATGAGAAGCTTGACGGCGGAGAAGAATGGTTTGTGCTGGATGTAAGGCGTCCTGAAGAGTTCGCAACAGGCCACCTACAAGGCGCAGTCAATATCCCCGTGCACGAGCTGGGCAAAAAGATCAATTTCCTCCCGCAAGAGATGGAAAGGCAGATCGTAGTCTACTGCGGTAGCGGAGTCAGGTCCATGTTCGCCGCATCTGCTCTGCTGATTCTGGGCTATGAGTGCGTGTATAACATGCGCGGGGGATTTTCTGCATGGGAAGCGGCAGGACTCCCAGTAGAGCACTAGCAGCCAAGAGGCCTTAGCACTCGAAGCTGTTCTTGGTCAGATTAGCCAGGGCGGGTCTTGCACCCGCCCTCCTTGCCATGGAATATAAGCCGAGGGATGCAAAACGTGCTACAGATATCCGCCTGACTCCAGGGCCTTGCGTGCCGCTCGCGCATCTTCGTCTGCCACCATTACAACGGGGCCGGTGCATCCCATGCCTGTTTCAGCATATATCCCGGCAGACCACAAGAGGCGCACAGCCGCTTCCAGCTGAAGAATGTCGACTCCAGCGATGTCGCAGGTTACGACCTTCTCAGGCGGCGGTTCCACGCTTTCCGTCCCGGGGGTCCCGGCCTTTTCAGCTGCCTGCGGCGAGACCTGTCTCCCGAACATTTCCTCTCCGTTCGGAGGCCGAACATCGGGCCAGCCCGCCCTATGGGCCGCCGCAAATTCGGCCTCCGCCACACTCAAGATTCCGCCGCGCACGATGTCAGACGCATACCTTATCGCGCCGGCCACGACCGGGGCGCCTGATGCGCGGGAGATGATCAGGATCGTTCGGGTGTACCCTTCGCCAATGCCGGGTCCATAACCATAGCCAACCGATTCATAACAACCTCCAGTGCTCCCCGCAGAAAGGACTTTCATCAAGAGGTTGCCGGTCAGGCTGTCGCAGACCATCACATCAGGCGTTGCCATCAGCAGATCGTTGCCACGCATGACGGCCCCACCGCCTGCCCGGGCTGATTCGGCAAAGCCAATCGGGTATCCGCTATCAGATAGCCTCCTCAGTGCCCTCTCAACCTGCCTAGCCCCGTCTATGTTGAGCACTCCGACTGTGGGTTCAACCACTCCGCTGGCCTTTGCGGCGATGATTCCATACACCGCGTTCCTGATCATGTTTCCCACCCGCTCTGTCCCTGATGTGCCAGTCGTTGTGGCTATGAACATCTCCCGCCCCCTGCCAGGCGTGACTACCCGTCCCACTGTGGAGACGCCTATCGGGAAGTTGTAGTGCATCGCGACACATGCGTCGATTTCGCCTGCGTCAAGAAGGCGCTCCATCTGGCGATGCTGCTCTTTCTCACTTGCTGCCGGATACAGGCACATATGAGGAACATCCCTCACCGGCTTCGCGAGTTTCGCAGGGCCTATCAGGGCCACTTGCAGGTCTGGGCAGGAGCACAGCGCAGATCGGGCGCCGTCGATTATTTCCCCGGGTCCGTGTTCGCTGCCGAGCACAGTCAGGCCGATCCTCAGCCTCCGGCCGTTCGCTCCCTCTGCCAGATCTGCCAGGCCTGCTCCGCTTTCCACGGAATCGGCCAGTCCCTCAAAGAGCCTGGCCAGTCTCTTCTTGGCATCCTCACTCATGTCGGCCACCTCGGGGCTGGACAAGGG
>DMOT01000123.1 GCA_003456765.1 Bacillota bacterium | reverse complement strand
GTATTAGGCTTGATCTCCAATGCGCTCAACCTGATGAACGTATCGCCATACTGGCAACCAGCAGTCACCGGCCTGATCATCTTGGTGGCTGTGGGTATCGACACGGTCAGTAGGAAGAGAAAGTGAGGCGATAGGTCGAGCCAGGCAATCGCGAAGCTACCTAAACATCGAGGTTACTTATGATTACAGGAGGTAATATCAATGAGACGCAGTGTTCGTACCGTCGCGGTCGCGGCACTTCTTGCCGCCCTGATGCTGATGGGAACTGTACCTGCAACAGCCAAGCAGTTCACCATAGGCGCAACCATATGGAACATGTCAGTGCCATTCTACGCCAATTTCATTAAGGGACTGAATGACGGCGCAGCCAAGTACGGGTTCAAGCTTCTGCTCAGAGACGGCCAGGGGGACCCAAACACTCAGGTAGCAGTTGTTAGGCAGTTCATTGTTGAGAAGGTCGACATGATAGTAATCGTTCCTGGCGACGCCCAGGCAGTTGTGCCAGTGATACGTCAGGCAAATGCAGCCGGCATCCCCGTCATTGCCGCCAACAACAAGGTGGGTGAGGGTGCCGAGGTTGTTACGTTTGTCGGAGCCGACGACTACTACTTTGGCAAGCAGCAGGGCAAGTTGCTCGTCGAGGCAATAGGTGATTCGGGCAAAGTTGCTCTCATAATGGGTCAGCTCGGCACGTCCGCACAGATTCTGCGCAAAAAGGGTCTCGATGATTATCTTAAGGACTACCCAAACATCAAGATAGTCACTTCCGTCAGCGATGATTGGGATAGTGCAAAGGCACTCGCCAATACGCAGGACATTCTATCACGTTACCCCAAGGGCCAGCTTGATGCTATTGTGTGCCAGGGGCCTGAGGCAGTCCCTGGAGCCAAGTACTCCAAGCAAGCTGGGCGCACGGAGATTCGCTGGGTCCTTGGAGATTATCCCAAGGACGTGCGGGATGCTGTAAAGGACGGCACCGTGTACGGCACTGTGAACCAGGATCCGTACCCTCAGGCAGTAGAGGCATTGCATATGGCTTCGCTCTATCTGAAGGGCGAGAAGTCCAAGATACCTGCGCCTAACTACTTCCTGGAGTTGCCCCTTATTACCATCAAGAACGTGGACGACTATCCGCCTGCCTGGTAGGTTCGCGGAGAAACAGACTAGGATATCACTGAACTACTTGGGGGTCGTGTTTACGACGACCCCCTCACATGCCCCTGCAGAGCTAGAATGAAGGTGATCTTGTGTCGACGAATCGCGATGTTTCAAATCAGCCTGTGCTCGAAATGCGCAGCATCGTAAAGAGGTTCCCCGGAGTGTTGGCTCTCGACAAGGTGGATTTCACCTTAATGCCAGGTGAGGTTCATGGACTGGTTGGGGCTAATGGTGCCGGCAAGTCAACTCTCATGAAGGTACTTGGCGGGGTATACGGTGACTATCGCGGCCAAATCCTCATAGGCCAGAACGCCTGTGAGATGCGTTCGCCGCGTGAGGCACAGGAACATGGGGTTTCCGTGATACACCAGGAATTCAGCCTTGTTTCCACCCTGACAGTAGCTGAGAACATAGTGCTTGGCATGGAACCGCGACGAGGCACGGGGATGCTTGGAAAGGCCTTTCTTGACTGGCCCAGGCTTCGGCAACAGGCTGCATCACTCTTAGATGAACTGGGCTTCGACAAGGTGGATCCGGACTCGCGTGTCGCCGACTTGAGTGTAGCGGAGCAGCAATTGGTCCAGATAGCCAAAGCGATAGCCGCAGATGCGAGAATCCTTGTTATGGATGAGCCTACTGCAAGGCTTTCCAAGGCCGAGCGTGATGAACTGTTCAGGATTATTGATCGATTGAAGCATGCCGGGACTTCAATAGTCTATATCAGCCATTTCCTTGAAGAAGTGTTTCAGGTGGCCGACAGAGTGACAGTGATGCGCGATGGCAAGGTAGTGGCTGTGCACCAAGTCGAAGATCTTGATAGGCGTGAGCTTGTAAGGCTAATGCTCGGGCGAGACATCCAGAGCGGTGACAAGGTACGTGTTCCTTCAGCTGCTGATAAGGCTGGAATGGGCGAGGCTGTTCTGAGTGTTGATGGATTGAGCTGCAATGGCAAGTTAGAGGGCATCAGCTTCAAACTGCACCGAGGCGAGGTCCTGGGCATAGCTGGCCTGGTTGGATCGGGGCGGACAGATCTTGCACGAGCCATATTTGGAGCAGATGGAGCCGTTGATTCCGGGAATATAGTCTTGAAAGGGAAGACGTACCATCCAAAGACGCCTCGAAAGGCTGTGCGTTCTGGAATAGCTCTGCTTCCTGAGGATAGAAAGCAGCAGGGCCTGGTGCTGGTCAGGCCTGTATCCGACAATACGATGCTGGCAGTAGCACACAAGCTTGTTAGAGGCCTTTTCTTGGATCATCGTGCAAGGCATAGAGAAGTCCACTCCATGATCAAACGTCTGAGCATCAAGTGCGCATCGCAGGATGTTTCTGTAGGAACACTGTCAGGCGGCAATCAGCAGAAAGTAGTTCTCGCCAAGTGGCTTGCCGCTTCTCCCGACATACTCATACTTGACCAGCCAACAGCGGGAGTGGATGTAGGCACCAAAGAGGAAATCTATGTGTTCTTGCGACGGCTTGCTGCAGCAGGTTCAGCTCTTATCATGATCAGCGACGACCCTGAGGAGTTGTCGCGAGTATGCGACAGGATACTTATCATGCGGCGCGGCAGGATTGTGCAGGAGTTGGGCGGCGATGCGGCTAGCGGTGATGTGCTGACAGCCGTGACAGGAGACTATTAGCACGAGGTGTAGAAGCATGATCTTTGCAACTCAGATACATCCACATGATGTGCGCGATGAGGGCGCAGTGGCAGTCGCCAGAAACATCTCTGAATTGGCTGCATGCCCAGTCGTTGGGGCAGAGATATCAACCCTCGAAGAGAGGCATCCATACCCACACGGGGAGTTGCCGCATAACCCGAGGAGAAACGTAGTAGTGACCCACGCTCGACATGAGACGCCCCTTGAGATCCCAACCGACTTGGGTTTTCGACCGGTCCTTTCTGAAGAGGCGATCTCAGGCTTCGACTATGTGGCTCAGATCTCCCAGGCCGGTCAGAAAGCCGGGTTGAGTGTGATCCCCTGGATCAAGGCCCTCAATATTGAGCTTGAGGGAGACTGGCAGCAGGCATGTGTTGTGACCGCTGGCGGCAGAGTAGTGAGAAACTGGTTGTGCCCGTCAAAGCCAACTACAGAGCAGTACGTGAGATCATATGTTCGTTACATAGTTAGCAGGTATAGTCCCCGCGCAGTGCTTGTTGATAGGCTCCGCTATCCAGACTGGAGCGGAGCGCAGGTAGACCCATCATCACTTTTCACGTGTTTCTGCCCGGACTGTAAAGCCCTTATGGCTTCATACGGAATAGACACGTCACATGTTCGTGCGAGCCTGAAAAGGCTTGGAGATTCGTTCATTGCTGGAACCGATGCTACCACCATAGCCCATGATGATCAACTGAGGCTCTGGATGAAGTTCCGACAGGACCGAATTACCAGGCTTGCTCAGATAATTCAAGATGAAATCGGAGCAATGACGACAGTCTGGCTCAACCTATGGCCTCCTTCTTTTGCTCCCTGGATGGGTCAAGACTACTCCTCTTTGGGCCGTGTGTGTCATGGAGCCAAGCATTTTCCCTACCACAAGTTGGGCGGAGGCGCCGACCTGTCGGGCCTGGTAAGGCGGCTTGCTGGCATGGGAGTTGAGTCGCCCGAGAGAGTTTTCAGGAGTGTAATGGATCTACTGGAGTTGCCATACTCACTCAGTCTGGCCGAGTTTGAGGAGCATGGTCTCCCAGTGGATTATGTTCAACATGAAACC
The DNA here is from genome assembly GCA_003456765.1 of Bacillota bacterium. Classification (GTDB taxonomy): domain Bacteria; phylum Bacillota; class DTU025; order DTU025; family DTU025; genus UBA10085. The sequence goes on along the minus strand of DMOT01000123.1, from coordinate 725 downwards.
GCCAATGCGGTCAGAATGTTTAAGGCGACCCCGATCTATACAGGCGTACAAATATGGGACATTCCTGCAAGTGAAATAGAGGCGGCGACAGAAGCCGCGGCATCCGGGGGTGCATCAGGTTTCTTTTTCTACTGCTATGGCTGGGCTACCCTTGACGCCCTGGCCGAAGTGGGAAGGATCGCCAGGCGGCAATAGGGAGCGCCCCTGGCCCACACAGACCAAGGGGCGCTGGGATCCTCGTGAAGTGCAATGTAACTAGCGCGTTCCCTTTGGGTAGGGCTCGAAATCTGCGGCATCCAGGTTTGCTTGCCCGGCTTGCATCGAGTCGCACAGAGACTGGACTGCATCAATGTCAAGAGCCACAGGGCACGCATATCCTTCCCATCTTGAGTCGTGCAAGGCTGCTGAGATGGCATACTCAGCTGAAATAGCACGCACCAAAGGGATCTCAATAGCCCCTTCTTCCATACCAACCAGGACTACGGCATACAACTGAACGCCTTTCTCTTTTTCTGGCATGTTACTTGCGCCTCCTTTCAGACAATGCTTTCTGACTCATGGATACGCAGAACAATGGATCGCACCTTCCCAAAACTTGAGCGCACGTTAGTGCTTGATCGTTGCGGGATGCAAGTCCTGCAGACCACAGCCATATGATGGTATGACTGATTTCCCGTGGGAGTGATGTGAATGGTAATCCATGTTGTCGCCCCCGGAGATACGCT
>DMOT01000315.1 GCA_003456765.1 Bacillota bacterium | reverse complement strand
GTATCCATTGGGACGGGAACTTTCGTCCACCCAACTCTCGCTATGGAAATTATCGAAGGCTTACAGGATTACCTCGTCTCGCACAATCTCAAAAGCATTGATCAGATTATCGGAGCGGCAGTCAGATGAGACTCGAAAACCTGAAACGAACCTGGTGCCGCAATAGAGGAGCGTTTGCCATGGAACCAAAAGATGCGCTTATCGTAGCCCTAGATGTTGACACCGGAGAAGAAGCCCTGGCTCTGGCCCGAGAGCTTGCAGATGAAGTTGGCGCATTCAAAGTCGGAATGCAGCTTTTCAACAGCGAAGGCCCTGACGTGGTCAGGCGCATCCAGGAGCTGGGCGGACGCGTGTTCGTGGATCTCAAGTTCCACGATATCCCCAACACCGTAGCCGCTGCAAGCAGGGTCATGGCAAGGCTCGGCTGTGCCATGTTCACTCTCCATGCGGCGGGCGGATCTGACATGCTTTGGGCCGCATCTCAGGCTGTACGGGATGAAAGCGCTGCCCAGGGAGTGGATGAACCGCTCATCCTTGCTGTTACCGTGCTTACCAGCATCGGCCAGGACCAGCTCGCTCGGGAGATGCTCATTCCCGGCGCCTCCGTCGAAGAAGTCGCCGCTGCCTGGGGCAGGATGGCACAAGCATGTGGCATCGGCGGGGTGGTATGTTCGCCCCGGGAGATAACCGCCGTCCGAAAGGCATGCGGACCCGAACTCCGCATAGTGACCCCTGGAATCCGTCCATCATGGACAGGAGGCTTAGCCGCAGACGACCAGCGGAGGATAACCACTCCTGCGCAGGCTATCTCCCTCGGCGCCGACTACATAGTCGTCGGCCGCCCCATCACCCGAGCCCGAAACAGGCTTGAGGCCGCAAAGAGAATTGCGGCGGAGATTGCCGACGCCAGAACAGCGAAGGGGGCCGATCAGGCACATGAAGAATGATTCTGCATACAACGATCGCACACAAGAGGCTCTGAAGATCTTCACCGACTCCGGAGCCCTTCTCAGCGGCCACTTTCTCCTCACCTCCGGAAGGCACAGCGACAGGTACATGCAGTGCGCTCAAGTGCTCAAGTATCCGGAGCATACCGAGAAGCTTGCGCGCTGGCTCGCAGCGGATTTCGCAGATGACCGCATAGACCTTGTCATAGGCCCGGCCATTGGCGGAATCATAGTGGCCTACGAAACCGGGCGACAGCTGGGTGTACCCGCGATCTTTTCTGAGCGCGACAGTTCGGGATCAATGGCCCTCCGCCGGGGGTTCGAAATCCCTCCCGGCCAACGTGCCCTTGTCGTAGAAGACGTCACTACAACAGGAGGCTCCGTCAGAGAAGTCATGCAACTTGTTGAAGAGTCCGGCGGAATCGTGGCCGGCGCGGGAGTGCTGGTGGACAGGAGCAACGGCCAGGTGGACTTCGGCGTAAAGCAACGCGCAGTCATCACCATGGAAGTGCTCTCCTGGGACGCAGCCGAATGCCCGCTCTGTCGCGGGGGATCGGAGCCAGTGAAGCCTGGAAGCCGCAAGTAGCAGGGGCACCGGCAAAGCGCTGATCTGCAGCGTCGCTATTCTCTCGTCACTCTCTTGGAAGGAATTCATCTATTGGCAGAGTAAGTAATCCACAGCAAACCCAGTGGAAGGAGGCAGGGCGTGAGCAGGGCCTATAGGGCCCGGCACGCAAGTGGAGATATGAAAGATGCGCTTAAGCTTATAGCTCAACTGATGGAGATTTCGGCGCGAACCGCGCCCAAGGCAGTCGGGAAGGATTTCGTGGTCACCAGGGTAGTGTCAGGCGACGATCTGAAGAAGCTCGCAGAGGAGATGGAACGCTACGGAAAAGAGACCGGCAAGAAGAACTACGACAGGGACGCCCGTGGCGTTGCAGCAGCTGGAGCACTGCTGCTTGTGGGATTGAAAGACGCAGCCCCCTGCGGACTCAATTGCGGGGCGTGCGGACACTCAACCTGTGAAGACCTGGCCACTCTCGCAGAAGGTCCTGAGTTTGCCGGACCGATCTGCGCATGGCGCCTTGTGGACCTGGGAATTGCGCTGGGCTCAGCTGCGAAAACAGCGTCAATTCATAATGTTGACAACAGGATCATGTATCGGATCGGAGTTGTAGCCCGCAAGATGGGCCTGATAGATGCAGACGCGGTCCTGGGAGCGCCCCTTTCGGCATCAGGGAAGAACCCTTACTTCGACCGTTAGAGACTGGTGCTTTTCAAAGGCTCGGCGCAACCGTCGCCTGAGCCCGCAAGCCTCTTGCCCATTGACCGAGTATTGCTGCATGATGACTGAAGCGTCGATGCAACAGTATCGACGCTTCTTGGTGCTTCCATTTGACCCCATGTGCGCACAACGTCATTTAGCCGCGCGCCTGCTTTCCTTGCGAGAATCCGGAGAACTGAACACCGAGCAAATGCCCTCGATTCGGCAATCGACTGTCTGCAAAATCAATAGTGACCGAGAAGCCCTCGGCTCTTCGCGACATTCTCACACTGCGAGAAGATCACGATTCCGACGGCGAGATATGCCACACCCACTGCAATGGCAATCAGAATGTCGTTCAACGGAAGTTCCCAGATACGGGCGCCGTCGACCATCACGGTGTATATCAGGCTATTTCCCATAGCGAGCGGCAGGAACTTCGCCCACGCTATGCGCATCGGGATTATCAAAAAGCCGATGAATACGAACTGCATTATCTGAAAGAGCGCCTGTATCCTCTTGAACACCAGAGCAAGCCCGCCCAGGGCAAAACCGAACCCGTATGCCCCGAGCAAAGTTATTGCCAGCAGAGGCACAAGACTGACGAAATCGAGGTTCATCCATTTGCCGGTTGTGGCCATCATCGCAAAAAGAAGAACCATGATTGGCACGGAACTGAAGACGAAATTCGCAAGGACCGTGCATGCCCCCACCCATTTGAACCCGCACGGTGCCAGGTAGAGCTGTTCCAAGGTGCCTGCCTGAGCTTCGCTTATGAGGCTCCATGACAGGTCGGAGAAAGCGTATATGGTAAAGGTCCAGACGAAAAACCCGACGATGGTGCCTTCAAGAGAACCCTCCAAAGACCCGGCCATCGCGTAGTTGGACATGCTTTTGAAGCCCATGAAGATCAAGATGAAGATGAAGTATACCGATATCAGGCTGGATATTGAGTTCACCAGGTAGCGCTTGATCATCGTCCATTCCCGCCTGAAGACGGCCAAAAACACGGTTCCCAGGTTCATGAGCGCTCTCTCTCCTTTCTGACGATCTCAAGGTATACCTTCTCCATGTCGATCTCTTCGTGCGAGATCTCATCTATAACTCCGTCCAAGCCGCGCAAGATGTCCATGAGTCGATAGATGTCGTCATCCTCAGAGAGCGTCACTCTGACCTCTGTGCCCGAGTCTACCCCTCCCACAGATGCGTCAGCAAACTCCTGCCTGAGCCTTTCTTCCAGCCCTGCCGGCGCAGAACCGCGAAGGACGATTCGGTAGGCCTTGGTTCTGAATAGGTTCATAAGGCTGTTCACACGGTCGTCCACGACTACTCGGCCTTGCGACATGATGATCACGCGTCCGCATACATCCTGGATTACATCCATGTCATGGCTGCTTACAACGAAAGCACGGTCTTCTTCAATGGCAAGCTGCTTCAGCAAAGCTCTCAGCTCGAGCGACGTCTCAACATCCAGGCCCAAAGTGGGCTCATCCAGAAAGACCAGCGGGGTTCGGCGCGCAAGGGCGCATACGACACTTGTCTTCTGCTTCATTCCCTGCGACAGTTTCCTGACTTCAACGTCCCTCTTGTCTTCTAAGGAGAAAAGATTCAGGAGGTGGTTGAAGTACGCCTTGTCTTCAGAGGACGCAACGCCATGAAGCGCGGAGAAGAACAGGATGTTCTCCCACACAGTCAGTCTCCAGTACAGGTTCCTGCTTCCCTCAAGAACCGCACTCATCTTCCTCAGTATTCCGGGGTAGCCTGCCTGAGCATCCTCTCCGAAGACTCTGATCCGCCCGGAATCTGGGCGCATCAATCCGAGAGCGCATTTGATCGTAGTCGTCTTCCCCGCACCATTCGGCCCGAGGAGTCCCACGACTTCACCCTCTTCCACATGAAAGGTGGCATTGTCAACGGCTCTTACTGACTTGCGGCCCCCATCGCGAAAGGTCTTCGTCAAGGATTCCACCTCGAGCGCGATAGTCGTACCCAAACGTGACGCACCTCCTGTGCAATCTTGTGCCAGTATGGCCCTCTGGAGCCGGGCCCGATGAATCGTGTCAGGCAGTTGTCATATCATGGCTCATGCACACAACACTTCCATGCGTCCAATGCTACAGCATTGCCTGAATATTGTCAATCCTACATTGATTAAACTTAATGCCCGCTTGGATTTTCTTCACCCCGACTGCCTTTCGTTCTGTATTGCATCGGCCAGGTTTCACAGCTATTCTGGCGAGGCACCGAGACTTGGCGTCAGACCCGCACGGGGAGGCTGGCGTCAAGCGCTATCCCTTCCAGGCTCACTTTGCACCGCCACGCCCATACCTCAACCCCTGCCTCCAACGCGCCAACCAGGGCATCGGAAAACCCTGGATCCATGTCGCGGTTGGGAGTGAAAGACGACACGTCTATTCGCTGGATGACAAAGAGGGCTACGGCTCTGAAGCCCTCGCTGACGGCTTGTGCAAGTTCCTTCATGTGCCTGGCCCCCCGAGCAGTGGGGGCATCTGGGAACATGGCCGTGCCATCGTCCACAAGTGTTACTGATTTGACCTCAATGAAGCAGTCACGGGCATCCCCCACCCCGGGCAGGCCTTCTTCAACTGCACATCTCAAAGCACTACCCTTCCCGTTGCACTCGCCAACAGAAAGGCGAAAATCAAGTCTGGAGCGGCCGAAGGAAGACTCCCTCAATATGCGGGTGTATGCAGCAAGCTCGGGGAAGAAACCCTCTTGCAAAGCGAGGTGTACCAGGTCATTGGGAACCCGCGAGTCCACCGACACCAGTATTCCGTCATAGTCGACGAGCACCAGGTCGTAGAGGGTCCTCCGCCCCGGGCCGC
>DMOT01000261.1 GCA_003456765.1 Bacillota bacterium | reverse complement strand
CCCCATCCGTGTGAGGACAACCCGAGCACGGATCCATGGAGCCGCCCCGAATCGTTCCCTGGAAAAACGAACAGTTCATTCTTCACGGAATCGACTCATACGCGGGTCGCACCCTCAGAACTCGACCCGCCAGTGGGCCAGTCAACCCATCACCAACAGGCCAGCTGCCATTGACCACCGACGGCACCCGCACACCTACTCGATCTCCTCGCCCAATCCAACGTCAATCAGGGCGCCGTCGCCCTCAACCCCAGGCTCAGGCTCCACTTCATGCCAGTCATCCAGGAGCAGCGGTGCGCCGATATCCTCTTTGCCGGGCCAGCACATCCTGGAGTAATAGCATACACGGCAGTGCCGACTCAATTCAGGCTCTGTCGACTCGAGGCTGCAACGACCCGCTCTCTCCGCAAGCTGCCTCAGCCTCTCCTCAGCTTCAGCCAATTCCTCCGCACCGTATTCAAGGGCCACACGCGCATTGGGATGGAGGAAGTTCAGTACCGCAGTGACCCGCTCTGCCCCCAACCCCCTGTGGGCAGCAAGCGCATATGCATCCATCTGCGTTCGGTAATCCCTGGCAGCCAGCTCTATGCCCTCTTCATTCAGCCTGTTGCTCTTGAGGTCAACAACGGTTCCTGACTTGTCATCATCAATTGCAATGTAGTCTGCGATTCCCGACACCACCGCAGCCCCGAGGTCGAGCAGAAACGCCTGCTCCCTCCTGCCATCGGCTGATGCCTCAGGGCTCACAAGGTAGTTGCAGATCAATGGCCAGAGTTCTTCCTCTGCGCTGGCGAGAGCATCGCCTCTGAGCCCGTATACCTGGTAAAGCTGCTTGCCAAGAAGAGCCTTTGCATGCTTTTCATCCCGCGCCCACTGGCACACATGGTGGACCACCGACCCTCGCTGGGCGGCATTGAGCCGCACTTCGACTTCCTCGCCAAATGAGGGCGCAATCAGGCTGCCCTGCACCCTTGAAAGGCCAAGCACGTACTCGTATACGTACCAGCGAGGGCATCTGTCAAGGCACATTAAGGCCGAAACTGACACCTGGAACGGATCATCGATGTCAGCCATAGCCTCAACCGGACCGACCAGCCTGAACTCGGACTCAGGGATCACGTCCGGCCAGTTGCCGGCCCGAGCCCCAGGTTCAATCTGCCCCTGCCCTGCCGCCTCCTCCCCCGGGTCCCACACGTAGCTTGCAAGGGGAACCATCCTCACCAACATAGACGACTTTCCTCCGGGCCCGAGAGGCACGATATGCTGAATTTCCTTTTCTGCTTCATCCGCCGCCTCTGCACCATCCAACCGATCCAGAACAGCACCTGGCCCCGGCGCAACTTCGATGCTTGCTGCAACCTCACTCGCTCCATCGACAGCTGCGCCTCTTGCCAGGGCTGCTCCCACAGCCTGGCCATATGGGCCCAGCCATTCAGGCGCTTCATCCAGCGACGCTAGATCACAAGACGCCTTCAAAGTGGAGGTGAGCACCAGGTAGTCGGATGCGCGAGTTGAAGCCACATAGAGGCATCTCATGCTCTCTTCATCTTCCGCACATTTCAATTCGTCTACGACTTCACTGCCGAATATCGTATCGCGGCAGCGCATCTCAGGCGAGATCGGGACGGCAATACCCATTTCGGCTGCAAACTCAAAAAGGGGCCAATTCCGGCGGCCCGTCGCACGGTTCAGCTCGGGCACTATCACCACCGGGAACTCCAGCCCTTTAGATTTGTGGACTGTCATGACAGTCACAACATCCGCCTCTTCTTCAACGAGCGCCGCTTCAGCCTCTCTGGCATCGTCTGTAGCCGCAAGTTCTATCATCTCAATAAACTCTCTGACCGCAAGTGCCGACCGAGACGCTTCCCTGGCCATGTCGACGAGTTTCGCAACATTCCCAATGGCCTTTGGGCCATCGGCTGTAAGCGCCAGATACGGTTCGAACCAGGTTGCCTCAAGTATTGCCTGAATCATCTCATCCGGGCTCAACCTGCCAGCAAGCTGGCGGAGGCTCTCCATGCACTCCTGCGCCCGGGCAAGCTTCGCCCCCTCCTCCGCGCCACCGCCCCATTCATCGCCTGCAGCCACGGCCCCGGAAAATGCCTGAGATACGCTGCCCGCCAGAGCGAGCCGCAGGAGAGATTCATCAGAAAGCCCGAACACCGGATGTCTCAGCACTGCCGCAAGCGCCGCGTCGTCGAATGGATCGTCGACAGCCCTGAGCATGTTCATTATCCAGGCTACCTCCGGGCGGCCGTAGAACCCTCGGCCATCTACGACGTAATATGGCACATTTCTGCGATCCAGAGCAGCCTCGAAACTCTCCAACCTGCTGGTGGTTCTGAGCAACACAGCTATGTCCCTATACCTCACCGGCCGCGTTCCCACAAGCTCGCCTGTCTCCCTGTCATGCTCGCAGACGAGCTGCTCCCCGTCTTCCACCATCCGGGCGATCCGGGATGCCACAAGATCGGCCTCAGCCAGAGATGCCGAAGGCAGCTCTGACTTGCCATGGGTAACCACGTGAAGCTCAGTCCGGGGAGACGACGTCTCCGGCATACTCCGAAATGCATCCGCGTCCTCACTCCAGATCTCCTGGAGTGTCCCGCTGAACACAGTGTTGGTCAGCTCCACCAGGGGATCGATTGAGCGGAAATTCTTGCCCAGGTTCTCAAGGCCTACATGGCCCCCGCTCCCGCCTGCGCGGTCCATCGCGCCCCGGAAAACCTCCACTTCAGCCCCGCGGAAACCATAGATTGACTGCTTCACATCGCCCACTATGAAGAGGCGGTTTCCAGGCGGATCTCCGACGAGAAACATGACTATCTCATTCTGGAGGCTGTTCGTATCCTGATACTCGTCTACCATGACGTACTTGATCTGCCGCCTCACCCGTTCGCCCGCATCAGTATCGCGAAGTAGGTTGCGCGCAGCCAGTTCAAGGCCAGTGAAGTCTATTGCCGCCCCATCACCCCGCAGCCGCAAGTATGCCGCATCCAGCCGGCTGCATGCTTCAACAATCGTATCCACGGTGGCTGCCATCATGTCGGCATGGATCCAGTTGGCCGCCGTCTCCTGCACACGCTCTCGGATCTTGTTCAGCTCAGTTTGGGTGACGACTTTCCTCACCGGCTGTGCAGTCGAATGAAGCTCCAGGAATTCGTCAATGAACCTGGGAGAATCCCAATCCAGTGCGCCCAGCAAGTCCTCATCGACTCCGGCTGAAACGAGCGCAGCCGCGATGTCGCCCCACTCCCCGGCCAGACTCTGCCTTGCAATTCCTGCGCACCGACGTATGTTGCTCGCGCTTGTGCGGGCGAACTCATGGAACGGCCTCCCTGTTCCACGAGCCTTTTCATAGACCTGCGCGATTCCCCCTGCAACCCTCGATACGCCGAAATCTGCTATGAGCCTTTGCATGTTGCGATCGCCCGACCGGATCAGGTCATCGATGGCCTCCATTGACGCCTGGCTTATGAGCTTCCTGGCATCAAGCGGCTCTAAGACTGCAAAGTGCGGATCCACCCCTGCCTCCAGAGGGTAGTCGCGTATGAGGCGGGCGCAGAAGGAATGGATGGTGCTTATGCGGGCTTGTCCTGCTAAGCGCCGCGAGAGATCGCGCCATCGCTCGCTCTCCTCGCCCCGGGCCTCTGCTTCAGCCTGGCGTTGGACGATGGCCGACCAAACCCGGCCCTTCATCTCAGTAGCCGCCTTCTCGGTAAACGTGATTGCGACAATCTCGTCCAGGCCAGCCAGACCAGATTCGAGAAGGTGAATGTACCTTCCCACAAGCACCCTCGTCTTCCCTGAGCCTGCTCCTGCAGCTACAACCATTGACCTGTCAGTATTGTAAACAGCTCTGCCCTGAGCCGGAGTCCACTCAGACATCCTCAACGCCCCCTTCCTCAGGCAGATCACTGGCGGCTGATTCAGTCGCCCTGCATATGTCGGGGAAATCGCAGTAACGGCATGCATCTTCAGACGGCGTAGGAGGATACATCCCCTGCCTCGCCCCTTGATCGCACCTGGCGACAGCCTCCCTCACTCGCTCTTGGAAAGCGCGCCACTCGTCATCATCAAGCTTGCCGGCCCATTTCCTGCCCGCGTTGAAGTCGCGGTGATAGCCTGCCTTCCAGACCCCCTGGGTCCTCCCCTTGGACGGGACTTGCCAGTACCAGACTCCCGCAACCTCCGCTCCAAGCAAGTGTTCTGCTGCCAGTGCGTAGAGCCCGAGCTGAATGTCGGCAACCTCCTTGATCTCCTTGGACGACGGAGCCTTCTTCCCTGACTTGTAGTCATATATCGCAAGAGCGCCGCCGGGCCCGACGTCAATCCTGTCGATCCGGCCCGCTACGGGCACCCGGCATTCGCCTACAGCAAACTCCCGAACGCGCGGGCCGAACGACCATTCCAGGCGAGCAGGCCGCCACACCCCGCCGGTAGCTTCAACAAACTCCAATTCCCTGGCCAAAAAGTCACGCGATGCAGCGACAATCCCGGCAAAATACGCATTCCACACAGACTCGGGAATCCCAGACCGCTCCGTCGGCGTGCGCCCCACAACATCACAGGCTATCTCGTGGATCTCCTCGGCGTACTCGTCAGCCTTCGCAGGATCCAGCACTTCTCCTATGTGGGATTCAATGAACTCTTTGGCGATGTTGTGCAGGCATGTGCCCCTGTCCCTTGCATCTACGTCGTCGCCGACGCTATCTGCGGGCTCAATCCCCAGCACATATCTGCAGAAAAAGCTGAACGGGCACCCTATGTACTGGTTGAGAGAATTCGCAGACCAGGGCCTCGCATCCAGCTTGATGCTTGCCATCTGCCGAAGAAGCTCAGAGCAGCCGATGTGCCCGTTGAAGCGGTTGGCAGCTTCAATCCCCGCCCCATCCAGCACCTGCAGCTCGTGCCATGCTTCAGCAATCTCAGCAAAGTCCCTGTCCAATACGCTCAGCCACAAAACAGCCTCGGGCTCGACAGCAACGCGCCACAGCCCGCAAGCAGCGTCTGCGCTACCCGCCCTCCCAATACTCCAAAGAGACCTCATCCTTACCTCCCGCTTGCTCGCCACATCAGACCATTGCCTGGGAAAAACCGAACTGGCAGGCACAACCCTGGTAATCTCGCCCTCATCAGCTTCTGAAAGCCCAAGGCTTGTCAGGTGCTCATCTACGAAGAAAGAGCGGCGGGCAACCGAGCCGTCTTCCTGGGTAGTGGCGTATGTCAGGTAGATCTTTTCGGCTCGCGAATGTGCAAGGATGTTGAACATGTGCCTGTCAGCCTCTGCTCCGTTGCCCATTGGCTCAAGGCTCACCCCTGCCCTGGCCAGAGCCTCAAGATCACCGTCCTGGAGCATCCAGGGGCTCCTCCTGCGCCGTGGCAGCATCTGTTCTCCCAGGCCCGATACGAAGAGGAACTCATGGTCAGACGAGGCTGCTCGCTCAAGGCCCATGACCTCCACCCCATGCGGCGACGGCCTGTCAAGGGAAAATGACCTTCTGCCTGCAGCGAAAGTAAGTAAGGAGACAAATTCCGCCCAGCCTTCGCCTGAACTTGGGGCCGATCCGTGTGACACATCCAGCACTTCCTGAGCATGGCCAATCTCCAGGAGTAACGAATGAAGAGCGGCCCATGCCATCCATTCCTCCACTGCCCGCCCGGGGCTTCCTTCCAGAGTGAAAATGCGGTGCGGCATTCCCAGGCAGGTTAGTGCGGCCCTGAAGCCTTCAACATGTCCAGCCAACCGTGTACCGGCGCTTGCACGCCTCGCATCCTCAGCTTGCTCCAGAGCCTGGGCAAGAAGCTCCACGTAACGCTGCCCGTCGCACTCTCCTGAAGAATCATCAGCCGCCAGCCGCTCTCTCCACCTGGCAAGAGAGAGCTCCAGGCCCCGAAGCTCTATCTTGTCCCGCGCGATCTGCCCTGCCCGGTGCGGGCCGAGCCCCACGTATGGGCTTGACATCAATGGCATGATATCGAATGGACGTCCTGCCGCAGAGATCAGCCTGGCAACCTCAAAGCAATCCAGGACGAGGCTTGACTCTATCATCATCCGCTTGCGGGAGACCGTGACAGGCACGCCGAATTCCTCAAGGGCCTCAAGCAGCAGGGGCACAAACCCCTCGGAATCCGCGCTGGCAACACACATCTTCGAAGGACGCACGCCCTCGTCCACTATCAACCTCTTGATCTCCCGGGCCACCTCACGGGCCTCGCGCGTAGGGCCAGCAGCGGCAACAAGCCTGGGCGGCTCCGGCCTGGCCGGAAGTTCTATGCTGACAACCCTCGCGGGTTTCACCGCATCCTCCATGGAGGCAAGAGCACGTCCATTGTGCTCAGGCGGAGAGCGCAGCTCTATTTCAACATCAGCTCCGGATCTGGCGAGGGCAGACAGGAGCGACGCCTCAAGTCCTCCGATCCACACATACCCTGACACTCTTACAGTCTCGAGGCCATGCCGCATCTTCCCCTCCGCAGAGAGAAGCCGTTCGGTGAGGGCTGAGTACAGGCGCCCGCGCTCAGCCCGGCCCGTAGAGTCGAGGAGTCCACAATACCTTCTCCAGACCTCGAGCACATCAAGGGCGTGCGCACTCGGGGTCAGCCGCATGCTCGGCGGTGCCGCCGGAGCCGCTCTTCC
>DMOT01000196.1 GCA_003456765.1 Bacillota bacterium | reverse complement strand
TTTCAGGCCAGTGTGGGGCTGCCCGAAGATGGCGTAGTGGACACAGCGGTATGGACGACACTTGGAAAGGCATGCGAATCCATGATCGCAGCTTCACTCGGTCCAAGCGGGGATCTGATTCCCATGGCAAAGGCGCCCGGCGAGCCGTACGGAACGGCGTCCAAAGACCATGCAAAGTCTGAATCGAAATCTTCGCCATCTAAGCTCGATAGTGAACAGAAAGGCCTGCCAGGCGGAGGATTGCCTCCGGGCTGGCGCGCTCTTCTAATCGATACGTCCAACTTGACCATCACATTGCTCGAGGACGGGCTACCCCTCAAACAGTACCGCATCGGAATCGGAAAGCCCGCCACGCCTACGCCTGTGGGACAGTTCAAAGTCGCAGACAAGGCCGCATGGGCAGGGGGATTCGGCACAAGGTGGATGGGGCTCGATGTCCCCTGGGGGAAATACGGGATACATGGAACCAATAAGCCGTGGACTGTCAGCCAGCGCAAGTCGGGCGGCTGCGTAAGGATGCTCAACCGCGACATTGAGGAGCTCTACCCAATGGTTCCTGTGGGCACCCCCGTAGTCATAACCTCCGGCCACTTCGGCACATTGGGATCATTCCGCCCGCGAATAGAGCCGGGTGCCAAAGGAAGCTATGTGCTGGAGATACAGAAGCGCCTCTCGAAGCTAGGCTATGAGCACGCTGGCTTCGATGGCGTATACGGTCCTGGGACTGAGCGCGCCATAATGCAGCTTCAGCGAGATAGGGGGCTTCCCGTTACGGGAATTGTGGACATGCTCACCTATGAAGCGCTGGGCCTCTTCGTCTTCGATTGAAAATGCAAAAGGCGACAGCACATCCGCCGCCGCCCTGTTCTTCAAGCCTCCGGGCCCTGATCGCGCAGCCTCACACAGACTGAACCGACTTCACTTCCGGTATCTCGCTCTTGAGCACCCGCTCAATGCCGTTCTTGAGGGTGAGGGTCGACATGGGGCATCCGGCGCAAGCGCCCTTCAGCCTTACTTTGACGATACCGTCCTCAGTAACGTCAATGAGTTCTACGTCCCCGCCGTCGGCCTGAAGCGAAGGCCTTATCTCATCCAGAATGGCCTCAACCTTCTCGCGCATTCAATTCAGCTCCCTTCGCTATGTGCCATAATACTAGCATTCCACACTCATGCGGTCAACAGACGAAAGGCGCAAAGGCGCAACGCCCCCGCGGCGCCGCCAGCCGTACGCATTCGCCTATGCTCTCAGTCCCGCCCTGCGCGACAGCCTCTCGATGGCCTCATCGCACCTGGCCAGTACTTCCTCCTCATCCATGCGCACAAGACGTTCTCCTTCATACAGGATCTCCCCGTCAACCATAGTCATTACCACGTCAGACGAATGGGCAGAGTAGACTATGCGGGAGACCAGGTCCACGCCTGCACCGGGGCTTGCATGCGGCTTCCTGAGATCGAGCATCACGAGATCCGCCAGCTTGCCCTCTTCTATGCTGCCTGCATCATCCTCCATGCCCATGGAAACCGCGCCTCGGATAGTGGCCATCTCCAGCACGGTCTGGGCCAGCATAGCAGTCGGGCCCACCCTCGGCTTTTGAATCAACGCGGCAAGCCGCATCTCAATGAACTGGTCGAGGTTGTTGTTGCCTCCTGCACCGTCGGCGCCAAGCCCCACATTGATGCCCATGTCAAGCATCTCGGGCACTCTGGCAATCCCCGAAGCCAGCTTGAGATTGCTCGAAGGGCAGTGCGCGACGTTGCTTCGAGTCCTCGCCAAAACATTCAGCTCATCTTCGTTCAAATGTATGCAGTGGGCGATAATGGTCTGGGGTCCAAGGAGTCCAACGTCATCCAGGTAGATGACATTCCTCATGCCTCTCTCCCTCTCCACTACCTCGATTTCGCCGGGATTCTCGGATGAATGCGTATGTATCCAGGCGTGGCGCGCTCGAGCTAACTCTGCAACCTCACGGAGCAGCCTGTCGCTGCAGGATACTGCAAATCTGGGGGTAAACGCATAACGTATCCGCCCCCCGGCGGCTCCATCCCACTTATCGGCCAGCTCCACGCTTTCGGCTATGGACCGCTCAGTCGACTCCGACAGCGCCTCGGGCACATCGTCTCCCCAATCCATCATTGCCTTGCCGGACATAGCCCGTATGCCCGATTGCTCTATAGCATGGAAGGCGCTATCTGCGTGGTTCACACTCTCCATGTCCACAATGGAAGTGGTGCCTCCTCGCAGGAGCTCGGCTATGCCCAGCAGCGCCGAGTAGTATGTTGATTCTTCATCATGTGCAGCTTCAAGCGGCCATGTTCTGCTCCTCAGCCAGTCCATAAGCTCCATGTCATCAGATGCGCCCCTGAATAGAGACTGGCACAGATGAACGTGGGTCTGTATGAAACCGGGAATCACGACCTTGCCGGATCCGTCGATCACCCTGTCAGTATCTGCCTCATCGAGCCCCTCCAGGTCGCCAGCCACACTCCGGATCCTATTGCCCTCAACCAGAATGCTTCCGCGCTCGATGATTCGCCTCCTGGAGTCCATAGTTACGATGGCAACATTTCGCACAAGTATCGTTGGCACCGACCACACTCCCTGCAGGCCATATCGTAACCTGAATATGCTGGCAAAGCCCAATCTGCTTCCGACATCCTCGCTCTCAGCCAAACAAGGTGACTCCCGTCCCCCGTCAGCGAGCATCAGGCGGTAGGCGAAACCTGCCGACTCAGCCCCCAGCCCTCAGCCCCTGCAGCTGCCCGCCTGTATGCTGCCATGAGCCTTGCAGGCACTACGTCCTTGCGGACGAGATCCTGGTATGTTTCGCGCTCCACGATCAAGTCTGACCAGCCGTCCCTGACAAGTGCCATGGCGGGCCGAAGATGGCGATTGTAGTTGCTGGCCATAGAGTAGTTGTAGGCCCCGGTGCAAAGAATAGCTACAGTATCTCCAACTTCCACCTCAGGCAGACTCACATCCCAAGCCAGCATGTCGCCTGATTCGCAGCAGTTCCCTGCAATAGACACTTTGCCCTCGGCCGGCTGATCGGCCTTGTTGGCCAGGATCGCATCATACTCAGCCTGATAAAGCGCCACTCGTGGATTGTCGGCCATTCCACCGTCAACAGATACGTATGTCCTGACTCCCTCTATGTGTTTGACTGCATTCACCGAGTAAAGGGTGGTTCCTGCCTCGCCCGCTATTGCTCTCCCAGGCTCCATCAG
>DMOT01000262.1 GCA_003456765.1 Bacillota bacterium | reverse complement strand
TCTGTGTACTCGGTGTCACATATCAATCTGGTCTACGGGATGCAAGAGTATTGCGAATTGCAGGAAGGGGCAGAAAGTGATGCGACTTGAGGGCAAGGTTGCAATAATCACAGGATCTGGACGGGGCCTGGGCAAGGAGGCTGCGTGCCTCTTCGCGGAAGAGGGGGCAAAGGTAGTGGTAGGCGACATCAACTACGAAAGTGCTGAAGAAGTCGCCGCCGCCATTGGCGAAAAAGGTGGAGAGGCCATGGCGGTCAAGCTTGACGTCACTGACTCTGCCAGCATCCAGGCTATGGTGGATAAAGTCTTAGAGCGGTTCGGAAGCATCGACGTGCTGGTCAACAACGCCGGCATTACCGCCGATGCCCAGCTGGTGAAGATGAACGAAGATCAGTGGGACAGGGTGATCGCCGTGAATCTCAAAGGCGTCTACAACTGCACTAAAGCGATAGCCCCCATCATGATCGCCAGGGGTTCAGGCAGAATCATCAATACATCTTCAGTGGTAGGCGTATACGGCAACTTCGGCCAGACCAACTACGCTGCCACCAAGGCCGGCGTCATCGGCATGACAAAGGTTTGGGCCAGGGAACTCGGGCGGAAGGGGATCACGGTGAACGCCGTAGCACCCGGGTTCACAATGACGGAGATGATGTCCACCGTGCCTGAGAAGATACTCTCCGGCATCAGGGATAAAACCCCCCTGGGCAGGCTGGGGGAGCCCCGCGACATTGCTTACGCATACCTCTATCTGGCATCTGACGAAGCAAACTTCGTCAACGGCGCAACGATTCAGGTAGACGGCGGACTGGTCCTGTAAATCTCGGCCTGGCGGCTGAAGCGTCGCAAGGAGGGACGGCAATGGACGTTAAGGAGCTTTACCGCAGCAAGCGGATTTCAATTGAAGAGGCCGTTGGCATGGTCCGTTCTGCCCAGAGCATCGTTTCGGCTATGTGTGCGGCAGAGCCTCCGGGGCTTCTCGGGGCAATCGCTTCCCGCAAGGATGAGCTGGAGAATGTGACGATCATGTCATGCTTACTCATGAGGGACTACGATTTCCTGAAGCCCGAGATGAAAGGGCATTTCCTGAACGAGGCCTGGTATTACGGCCAAAACTCCTACAGGGCCCATCCAGGCGGAACAGTCACATTCCTCCCCAACCACCTGCACGAGTGCGGCCTCAAGAAGGCGGAGATCGATCCGCCCGACATCTTCTGGGGAACTGCCACTCCTCCCGACAAGAATGGCTACATGTCCCTCTCTCTCAGCCTCACCTATGAAAAGCCGATGATAAGTGCGGCCAGAACAGTCGTCCTTGAGATAAACGAGAATCTCCCTCGTACGCTGGGGGATACCCACATCCACATCTCGCAGGTGGACTACGTTGTCGAGAATACAGTCCCCCTGATCGAGATAGACCATATCACTCCCTCAGAGGTGGAAATGGAGATCGGCTGGCACGTTGCTTCCTTGATCGAAGACGGGAGCACTATCCAGCTTGGGATAGGCGGCATTCCCAATGCGGTGACGTCGTTTTTGATGGAAAAGCGCGATCTGGGAGTCCACACCGAGATGCTCACCGACGGAATGGTTGACCTCTTCCGCGCCGGGGTGATCACAGGGGGCGCGAAGACGCTGTGGCCGGACAAGATGGTCGGGTGTTTTGCCCTGGGCAGCCGGAAACTTTACGACTTCATCGACGACAACCTGGGGGTAGAGCTTCACGGAGGCCATATCACCAATGATCCGAGGGTGATAGCGCAGAACCACAAGATGGTGAGCATAAACACCACCATGCAGGTTGACCTGACCGGCCAGGCCAACTCCGAAACCCTGGGAACCCGGCAGTACAGTGGCGGCGGGGGGGCCCTCAACACGTGCATGGGAGCACAGATGTCGCCTGGAGGCAAGTCCATACTGGCAATGAGATCGACGGCCAAGCGTGGCACGATATCCACGATAGTGCCGTGCTTCGCGGAAGGGCAGTCGGTCACGATTCCCAGAGCTGATATTGACTACGTGGTGACGGAATACGGCATTGCCCATCTCAAGTCGATGAACGTAAGGAAGCGTGTTAAGGCCCTGATAGCCATAGCCCATCCCGATTACAGGGATTGGCTGTGGTCGGAGGCAGAGGCCCTTGAGTATGTTTAGCGGGCGGCGGAAACCATCGATTCACTCGACATATCGAATTAACGGAGGCGTTGTTGATGGAACGGTATGCCAGGATAATCGGAACTGGTCTCTATCTTCCCGAGATTGAGGTTTCAAATGTCCACATGGCCGAGGAGATTAACCGGACCACTCCGGGCCTGGGCGATGTCATCTTCAAGTTCGAGCAGGCTTCGGGCATTACTAAGCGTTTCTACGCCCCGCGCGACTGGGCAACGTCTGACCTTGCGGCAAAAGCGGCAATGGCCGCCCTGGAAGACGCGGGAGTCGCCCCCGAAGAGCTCGACCTCGTCCTTGTGGGCACTGACAGCCCTGATTTCGTAACTCCCGCGACCTCTGTGGTGACGCAGTACAAGATCGGGGCGAAAAACGCCGGCACCTATGACATAGGATGCGCGTGCGCTTCCTTCCCGACAGGAATTGCTGCTGCAGCAGGCCACATAGCAACCAACTCGTGGATCCGCTATGTGCTGGTCATAGGAGCCTACATGATGAGCAAGCTGGCTGACCCGGGTGACGTTACTTCCTTCTTCTATGGGGACGGGGCGGGAGCGGCGGTGCTCACCTTCGATGACAAGCCTGGATTCATAACATCGTCCTTCATAGCAGACGGGTCATACCACAAGGCATGGGGCATCTACTCTGGCGGAACGTACGAGCCTGCCACCTGCGAGTCGGTGGAGGCGGGCAGAACGAACGTGCGGTTCGTTTCGAAATATCCGGCAGAAGTCAATCATCAGGGTTGGCCGAAAGTCGCTAGGGCGCTGGCCAAAAAAGGAGGATCCCAGGTTTCCGATATCCACCTGGCCATATTCACCCAGGTCAACAGGTACTCACTTGTCATAGTCATGGACGACCTGGGCCTTCCGATAGAAAAGGCCCATTGGATCATGGACAGGATGGGATATACCGGATCTGCCTGTATTCCAATGGCCCTGGATGATGCGAGGAAACAGGGGAGGATCAAACCTGGGGACCTCGTCGTTCTCGTCGGTTCAGGAGTAGGCTACAACCAGGCCGGAGTGGCTTTGCGCATGTGGTAGCCGGGCAGGCTTTCATGCCGAGGCCAGAGCCGAAGGAGGCTTGCGGTCGGAGATGAGGCGACAGGTGGCGTACAAATTGAGAATGACTGGTTGGCCACGGAAGGTTCAGGGCCGAACTTCGTTGAATCTTGGAATGTGCGGCGCGGTTTGGCTCGGTGCGATGCTTGATGCGCTGCAACCAGAATTGCAATGGAGGTATTGAAGCATGAGAGAGATTGTCATAGCTTCCGCTGCGCGAACTGCCATCGGCACGTTTGGAGGGACTCTTGCGACTGTTCCCGCCGCCCAGCTGGGTACTGTGGCGCTGAAAGCGGCCATCGAAAGGGCGGGAATCGGCGGCGATGCAGTCGATGAAGTGATCATGGGCTGCGTGCTCCAGGCAGGGCAGGGGCAGAACCCTGCGAGGCAGGCAGCGATCGGGGCTGGCTTGCCCGTGGAGATTCCTGCCATGACAGTGAACAAGGTTTGCGCTTCAGGACTGAAGTCTGTGGCCCTGGCCGCCCAGGCAATCATGGTAGGCGATGCCGATATCGTAGTCGCAGGCGGTCTGGAAAACATGAATCTGGCCCCCTACATCCTCGATAAGGCGAGGACTGGATACCGCATGGGCAACGCCGAAATCATCGACGAGATGGTCCATGATGGACTGTGGTGCATCTTTGGCAATACCCACATGGGCATCACCGCCGAGAACGTTGCTGAGAAGTACGGGATTTCCCGCGAGGAGCAGGACGAGTTTGCGGCGGGGAGCCAGAGGAAAGCGGCTGCCGCGATAGAGGCGGGCAGATTTGCCGACGAGATCGTCCCCGTAGAGGTCCCCCAGAGGAAGAAGGATCCGATCGTCTTTGCAGAGGACGAACATGTGCGGCCGGGGACGACCGCTGAAATCCTGGCAAAGCTGAGGCCGGCCTTTAAGAAGGACGGAACGGTGACGGCTGGAAACGCTTCGGGAATCAATGATGGTGCGGCGGCAGTAGTTGTTATGTCGGCCGAGCGCGCTCACGAGCTGGAAATCGAGCCGCTGGCCAGGATCAGGTCGTACGCGTCGGCGGGTGTTGACCCCAGCGTGATGGGGATAGGTCCGGTGCCCGCAACTAGGAAGGCGCTGGAGAAGGCAGGGTTGGCATTGGGCGATATCGACCTGATAGAGGCGAACGAGGCTTTTGCTGCGCAGTCCATTGCGGTAGGCCGCGACCTTGCATGGGACCCTGACAAGGTCAACGTCAACGGAGGCGCCATTGCCCTCGGCCATCCCATTGGAGCCAGCGGGACGAGGATCCTCATTACCTTGCTCTATGAGATGAAGCGGAGAGATGTCGGGCTGGGCCTTGCTACGCTCTGCATTGGCGGGGGCATGGGCATGGCGATGATCGTTGAGAGATAACAGGATGGGTGCGGGGGCCGGATGACGACCCTATGCGTGCGGCGCGTGCCTATGGGAAGGACGGCCCTGCGATCATCAGGGAGAGCAGAAATGAGCGGAGGAGTTCGTGATATGACGCGCGAGACAGTAATTGCGTCGTTCGTAATCAGGTTCGTCAGACCCGCAGCGGGCATAGGCACGCTGAACAACACAGGATTAGACAACGGCGATGAGGCGCCCAACCTTCGAATTGCGGTCAGGCATATCCAGGGCGGACAGGAGCGCAGATTTGCGGATTTGGACGATGCCGTCGACTTCATCCGCGACGAGATCCAACTACTTGAGAGAGACTAGGGGGTGAGGGCGTGTTCTGGCAGCAGGTAGCAAGCGGCCTTTCAGCCGGGTGCCTGTATGCCCTGGCGGCACTGGGGCTCGTGCTCATATACAGAACCATGGAGATCGTCAACTTCGCCCATGGTGAAATGGCCATGATATCGACTTTTGTGGCCTACACTCTGCTTGTTAGGGTAGGGCTGCCCTATGTCATTGCCATGCTGGTCGCACTGGCCTTTGCATTCATATTCGGCATGGCGATAGAGCGCGTGTTCCTCAGGCCAATCCAGGAAGGGCCGCTTGTGAGCATGATGATCATGACCCTCGGGCTCTTCATGGTCTTCAATGGGGCGGCAGGGTGGATATGGGGATTCGACCCGGTCAGTTTTCCGTACGCAGTGCGGGGCCGTCCGGTTTTCATCGGCGATATCATAGTAACCCGCGACAGCCTTCTTGTGCTGGCGGTGACTGTGATAATGGCGGGAGCCCTCTATATCGCTCTCAGGTTTACCATGGCCGGAATCGCCATAAGAGCTACTTCGCAAAACCCTCGGGCAGCGCGGCTCATGGGAGTTCCCGTGCCAAAGGTCTATTCGCTCACCTGGGGGATGAGTGCCGTGCTGGGAGCTGTCGCCGGAATACTAATAGCTCCTACCACATTCCTCAGTCCCAGCATGATGGCGGAGGTTCAAATAAAGGCGTTTACCGCAGCGGTGTTGGGAGGATTCTCGAGCCTGCCTGGCGCCGTGGTCGGCGGACTCCTTCTGGGCGTACTTGAGAACTTGGTTGCAGGGTACATCTCCACACAACTTAAGAGCACTTTCGCTTTTGCCCTCATAGTCGTAGTTCTCCTGATTCGCCCCAGCGGGATCATGGGCACGACCGAGAGAAGGAAGGTGTGAGGCCTGTGAAAGATCTGCAGAAGGGAACTGGCAAACTCCTCAAGACGCCGGGAGCTCGCAATGCCT
>DMOT01000107.1 GCA_003456765.1 Bacillota bacterium | reverse complement strand
TAGAATGGCCCACTGTGGGTCATTTTCCCCCAGATTGGCCCGCCCCGGGTCACTTACCGAAATTTTGGCCCACCATGGGCCATTTGGCATTGCCAGCCCCCTGCCCAGTGCAGACCAGAATTCCTCTATGTAGTGGCAGCGGCTCTAGCTGGGCAGATAATCGCCAGCCGATCAGCCCCGGTACCCGCTTCATGTATGTAGCATAGAATGGCCCACTGTGGGTCATTTTCCCCCGGTTTGGCCCGCCCCGGGTCATTTGCCGAAATTTTGGCCCACCATGGGCCATTTGGCTCTGCTGGTCCCTCACCCTGCACAGCTTCGCCTACGACCGGGTAATAGCATTAGTTCTGAGCAAGCCCCGACCAGTCCCTTCCCAACCCTTGGGCCTGGATCATTTGCAATTCAGAACTTAGTCGCTCAACCAAAGCAAGATACCTTTTTCCGAATTACTTAGTGGATCTCTTACTGTAGTCGCCTTTCCATGTCAGCGCCTCCATCTATTCTCAGCATAGCCTATTAGATTAAGCATGACCATCTAAACATGATCACTCATCATGAGCCTGGGAGCCATACGTCTAGCAATGCCAAAGCGGGTCAGAACATGGCTACCACAAACTCTTGTCCGTTATCCATCAGCCGATTTCTTGCCTGTTTTCCTTATTGCAGGTATGCACGCTGATTGACTAGGCAAGTCATAGACACGAAGGTGGAATTCGGAGACAGCTTGTCGCAAAGGCTCCGTCATCTATGTCGATGATCTCGGGTGAAAGTCTTGATCGAAGCGTCAACCAGCCTCTGTTGCCTACACCGACCTGATCAACATGTACATCCTGAGCATCCAGTACCCGGCCATGGCGATCAAGAGGCCATAACCCCATTTGCCTGCCGTATAGAGCCCGGTCAGAAAGGGTCCTTTTCCTGGAGGGACCGGCCTCGACATAATCGTTATCCAGATGGGCAAGTACGACACGACAAGGGCCAACATTGTCTTCACCCTGCGCCGGTACTTGTCCTGCAACGAATCCCTGTCAGAATAGACCTCCGGAAACTCACACGCCTCAGGCAAACAGCGGAAGTAGTGATTACTCGAATAGGACTCCACGTGCTCCCAGCCTGCATCCTCAAAAAGGCCGAAATACTCGTCTGCCTCGGAGTCGGAAAGTGCCCTGTAGTCGATTCTGTAGATTGCATTGTTTGGCTCAACACTTATGAATGTATAGAAAGCCCCGCTCCGCTCCACAAACCGCCATCCGCACGTTTCCATGACGGATAACCACTCTTCCTCCGAGTTCTCTTGCCAGTCCCAAAAGATGCGGAGCACTCTCCTGCGTGCGGGATCCTCGCCGCTTGGCTTCTGTGGACTGCTGCCGCAAGCTCTGCCTGCGCCACTAGACTTCCGTTTCCAGTTCATCTGAGATCGCGGCCTCCTTTCCCAGGATACTCTCTCCAAACCTGACCAGGGCTTTCTGCCTCTCAAGTTCCAAAGCCAGTACCTGCCTGCCTAGCGCAGTCAGGACATATTCCTTTCGCCTGCTCCCGCCACGGTCAGCATCATCACGCTCCACCGGAACTATCATCTTTCGCTCTTCCATAGTAGCCAGTGCCCCGTAGAGTGTCCCCGGGCCGATCCTCAGACCTCCGCGAGTGAGGTCGGATACGTACTGCATGACGCCATACCCATGCCTGGGTTCAACAAGAGACAGCATTATGAAATATGTTGACTCCGTGAGGGGCAAGAACTTCGACGCAAGATTCGGCTCTTGAGGCAATACCAGCTCTCCTTCCCAGACTGCCAGCGGCAACATATATCACATCACGATATATCGGTTACCGATATACTATCCCTACGGAAAACCTCTGTCAAGCAGATGTGCGAGGACCTGCGCCCCACATCTGCGCCAACCCTCGCACATTCTAACACCACATGCATTAACCTCTTCTAAACACGGACTCGTACAGATCGTTTCGGTTTCCCGGTATCCCGGGCCGCCTCGCTTCCGCCCCAGCTTACTCTGACCGCATCGCACCTGGTGCACTCGAGGCACCTGATGCAGGCGTCGGAATTCGGATCGCGATACACTTCCAGATCAACAGGGCAAACACCCTTGCAAGCCCCGCATTTGGTGCAGGCTGCATCATCCACCTCCAGGCGCATCAAGCTCACTCTGTTAAATGGCGACCAGATAGCACCCAGGGGACAGACAAACCGGCAGAACGGTCTCTTTATGAGGATCGAAGCGCCCACCAGTGCGGCCAGGACAGCGATCTTCATCCAGTAGCGCGGTCCGATAAGCACCCTGAGCTCTGGTTTCGTAAGCACCTGGGGAATGCCGCCCTCCAGTGTACCGGCCGGGCATATCTTGCAGAATAGCGGCTGACCAAATGCGTAAGCCCCCACTCCGACCAACGCAATCAGCACGACGTACCTGATCCAGTTTCCTCGCTGGGATCGCAGGAGCTTCCGCTTAGGCCCCAGCCTGGCCAGGAGGTCCTGGAAGAACCCAAACGGGCACGCCCACCCGCAAGCGGCCCGTCCCACTACAGCGCCCACCGCTGCAAAGAAGCCCGCCATGGCGTAGGGAAACTGCCTCATGGCGATGAACTTCTGCAACGACCCTACGGGGCAGGCAAAGGATGCCAGCGGGCACGCATAGCAGTTCAACCCGGGGTACGGGCACATCTTCAGCCCTGGAAAGCCTGAGTTTGCTACAATTGCAGCCAGCGTCTGCGAAATCGCGCGGGCCGGCGATTTTCGTTTGCGAATAGCCATATCCTACTCAATCCCTATGCACGAAAGGCAGATTAGTCTTGCATTCAACAGTATCATCCCGAAGTCGCCCAGCCTGGCACCGACCGTCATCAGCGCAACACCTGCTGCCAGAATAAATGCCCATACCGGAACGCCAGGTGTACAAGCATCTCCAGATCGCTCCTTCACGGCGCTAGTCCTCCAGTATCTGCTTGATGGTGCTTTCCATCTTCTGTTCCCAGCCGGGCAGGTATCCTACATACACGTCCCTGATCGTGCCCTTCGCGTCAATGATGACGACCGTGGGAAAGGCGTAAACACCGAACGCATCCACAGTCTTCATGTCGCCAACTGCCATCGTGTAAGTGAGCTTGTTATCCCTCGCGTAGTTGCTGATTGCACTGGGGCTATCTCCCACATTGACCCCTACGACCGAGACCCCCTTTGAGGCGTATCTGGCATGCAGAGTCTGCAAATGAGGAGAAAGCCTCCTGCACGGACTGCACGATACTGCCCAGAAATCCAGCACCCATATGGATCTGGGCTCGTCGGCAAGGGCGATCTTCTTGCCGTCCAGGGTCTTCAATGTGAAATCCGGGGACGGCTTGCCAATCCATTTTTCCGAGATCTGTGCTGCTTCAACCGTGGCGTTCTTGCGTGGCAACCCCACTGATACTGATGCGATAATCGCAACCGCTGCAACCAAAGCCGCCAGCATGATTACTCTGTTCTTCTTGAACAAAGCTTTCATCAACATCACCTCGAACTTCTTGATGTCAAACACTGCCTCACCTTAGAACAATCTCCTCAGGGAAGGCAATGTTGCGGGAGATGTTCCACATCTTGTCGATATAGGCAGTAGTGTAGATCTGCTCTATGTTGTGGTAAAGGCATGCTGCATAATCTGTCAGGCGGTAACAGCCGTTTTCCTTGTAGACCATGCCCAGCCTCTCGAGAACCCAGAACTCAAACCCGAACATCTCTGAAAGCGGCACACCTACCACAGCCTCAAACCTTTGCGGCAATACAGCCATGGAGTATGCACTCCAAAACAGGAAGTACGCCGCTCGCTGCCTCTCTGTAAAGTCCAGCGTTAGCGAAGTCGGCAGCTCCCGGGAGTCAATTCGCTCGATGTATCCCTCTACAGAGAACGTGTTGATCTTGAATACGCTCCGGAGCAAGGTAGCAGCGGAAACGCCAAAGCCCAGGAAGTTGTCTCGTGTAACAGAAGAGTACCTCTGGGTTTGGGGCTCTGCAAAAGTCCAGACGGAAGTTCTGTCCTTCCCCTTTCGTCTGCAATGAACAACGAGCGCCTGCAGCATTCGCTTCTTCTCTTTCGCAGGCAATGGCCTGTAATCGTTGTCTGCAAAAGTAAAGTCTATAAAGGGATAAGTGGAGACTTGCGTCGCTCCCAGGGAAAAAGCGGTATCGACGTCGTCTATCAGCATCTCCTCAGTCTGCCCGGGGATGGCGAAGATCAAGTCCACGTCCACTACGTCAAAGCCCGCTTTGCCAAGGGTTCTCAATTTCCGGGCGTATCCTTCTCCCACGCGCCCCAGCTTGCTCAGGCAATCCCGGTTGAACGACTGAATTCCCAGGCTTACCATGGTAACCCCTGCAGCTTTCAACTCATCCAGGTTCTCTTCGGTAATATCAGCCGGGTGCAGCTCCACTCCTATGCCTCCGGTGATAATGAAATACTGCTTCAGTCTATCGATTATGTCCTCAAGATCATCTGCCATAAGAGCCGGGGTGCCCCCGCCGAAATAGAGGCTTCCAGCTCGCTTCCTCTGTCTCAACTGCCTTCCGACCAGATCAATCTCGCTCAGGAGGGCCATCCTGTATATAGCTGCTGTTTCCGGCTCATAGACTACTTTGCAGTAAGGGCAGAAGCTGCACAACGACCTGCAAAACGGGATGTGCACATATAATCCCAGATCGTCCACGTCCTCAAATGAGAGACGGTTCTCGTAATCTCCCTTGAATCGAAAGGGTTCAAGTGAGCGCGTCAACCACATACGCATGATAGCGGTAAGCAGCATACGAACCTCCTTCATCTGCCCCTGGCAGGCAACGGACGCCTCCGGCGACTTCTCGGCCGTGACACATACCCCTACTGGGTACTACGATCAACGGCCCGTCAAAGTTTCACATGAGCCCCCGGAATCGCGCCGCCCCGATCAGTATCAGGCCAAAGACCTTCCCAGCCCTGGCTGCGTCTATCGGGCGCATAGCCGTGACTCGGCTTTGCAGATTCTCCGAAAGAACCTCCATTCCTGCAAATAGGCATATTTTGGCGAAGAAAAGAGGAACTCCACTCAATTTGGACGAATTCCGCACATAGGATTTGTGGTTCCGCGCCATGACGGAGGGCTGTCCGTAGGTTGCGACCTCAGTTGCCGGATCGCCCTCTCGGGGCAGATGCTCCAATCAACAACGACAATCACCGGCAGCTCGTGAGGCTCAAGAGCCGTGGGGGGATATGGCATGAGGATGGAATCCCTGACATTGAGAATAGGCGGCACGGAAATCAAGCGCGCTCTGCGCAGCATGAAGCTGCATCAGGGCTTGAGAATAATCGATGTGAGGCTGGAACCGGGCGTCGTACAGCTTGAACTGGCATTGCCGGGCAACATCCCGTTTCGCCCTATGATCTACCTTTCCAATCCCTCAGTGCAAGGAGCTGTTGTATCCCTCAGAATCTCCGGGCCCCTGGGGTTTGGGCTGCCCGACATAGCCCTGAGTCTCATCATGCCCACTCTGCCATCTGGTGTTGACTACCTTGGATGTGGCCTAATTCTCGTGGACCTGATCCAGGTATGCCAGGGCGCATTTCGATCAATCGACCTCAATGGAGTCAGCATCGAGCCTGACCACATTTCCCTGGATGTCGCGTGTGCAGAATTCGATCTGGAGTCACTGCCCAGGGCAGCATCTTTGCTTCAGGCAATATCGATTGAGGAGTTATGATCCTATCGGCGCCTCCGTGAAACGGCCCAGGGTCCTTCGCTCGCTGCCTTGCATACGTATACCATGTCCTGGCTGGTCTCCACAAGAGGACCTCCGCGAAGACCTTTCCAGGTCTTGACTATATCGAAGCCAGCGCACTTGAGAGCCAATTCCACTTCGCGAGGGAAGTAGAAAGCCCGTTCGGTTGAGACTTCACTCCACCTCACCATAGTATCCTCATCCCATTCTTCAATGCGCGCCTCGTACGTCTCCATCTGTTTCACGAAATTGTAGCTTACAGTGTACGTATCGATTACCCTTGTGCCGCGGTCGGGGTGAAGCATCTCAAACCTCGCCTCGATATCGCTCGTCTGAAGCATCCTGAGGACATTTGGCACAGCAAAGTCGACTACGAAAACTCCGTTCGGGCCAAGATGCTCTCGGGCCCGGGTGAGAACTGCAAGAAGGTCATCAGTTGTTGTGCAATGAAGTATTGTGTTGCATGCCGCAAG
>DMOT01000006.1:382-3866 GCA_003456765.1 Bacillota bacterium | reverse complement strand
GTAAAAACGTCGCCCTCCAGCAAAATAAGGGCCACGTCGTTGGTACTGTATGGAGCTACGCCAGACAGATCGTTCTCCTCTAGCTGCCTGATCCACGCAAGCTCGGCCTTGGTCGACCCGCCTTCTGCGCCACTGCCTATTGCCCGGATCCCCGAACCTCCACGGATGACGGCGTCAAGGGCCCTCTCTCCGTCCGAGACTCGAATCACTGACCTGTAGAGCTTGCGCGCGCGGGCTGCCTGAGCCTGGCTCTCGGAACCGCTCCCGTCAGAGGGCCCGACGTAGCCCCGGTAATATGTTGCGGCACCATCGTCGCTCTCCTGCATGCCCCATGCCATCATCATCACTCGAACCAGCTTGCGAAGACTGAGCGTTGAGGCTTTCAGGAAGCTCTGCCAGTCGCCATCATATCCTTGGAAGCGGAGCGTCCTGTATACATGACCCATGATCCTCAGCACGTACCTGAGTAGAGGCCTTGGTATGATGAGCGTTGCAGCGCCCAGAGTGTACAGATCGTCGACTGCCAGAAGGCGGGTGAGCATTGCAGACCACCTGAGCAATCCGACTCCTATGCCCGGAGCAATAACATGGTAGACGTCTCCTCCGACCATGTCGCGGAGGATCACCCTGTCATCGGAAACGATCTCCTGAACCTCATAGACAGCCAGAACAGATCTCGCCCACTGTTCCAGTGAACGCATCTCCCAATCCTCCAGCTCCCATTCATCAGCAGAGTCCAGGTAGGTCTGGGCTATGGAAACGCCTGCGATGTCATCCTCATAGTCAAGAATCAGCCATTCCATAAACTCATTTTCGAGCCCATGCGGATTCTCCTCGAACTCCGTCCATGCTTCCTCGAGGACCTCTGACATGAACTTCTGAAGCCCATTGGCGGTAATACCATTAAATTCAGGAAGGCTCACGAAATCGACGACGTTCTGAGCAAGCCGCCTGAACCTTATCTCCGTCTTCTTTTTTTCAAAATCAAGCACCACGGATTGCATTAGTATACGGGACCTCCCGTCAGATAAGCCCTGGGCAGACACAGCGCCTGCACTTCATATTAGAGTATTCTGCGCCCCGCAGAAATCTCCTTGAAGATCCCCGTCAAAGAGACGAACTCCTTCTGTACCGCCCAGACTCTCTAGCCTCCGGGCTAAGCTGGCGCCTTCCGGCGTAATCATGTCGGGGGCCAGATCCATGAGGGGTATGAGAACGAAGGCCCGTTCCCACATGCGCGGGTGCGGAATGACAAGCTCCTCGGTTTCCACTGTCAGGTTGTCCACGATGAGAATATCTATGTCTATGGTCCGCGGCCCCCATCTTACAGACCTCTCTCGGCCAAGAGCGTCCTCCACGGATCTCGCCGTTCGAAGAATCTCGGCTGGTTCGAGGATGGTAGAAGCACGGATGACGCAATTGAGGAAGGGGGGCTGATCAACCAGGCCCCAGGGCTCCGTCTCGTAGACGCGTGATGCCTCAAAGTCTGACAATCCATGGGCCTCGGCCAGCAATGCCGCTGCCCGCTTTAGGTTCTCAAGCCTGTTCCCGAGGTTCGAGCCCAGCCCAAAGTAGGCTGGCACAGGGTCGCGGCCCGGTTGCTCCGGGCTCGAGCCGCCAATCATTCTTCGGCCTCCCATGTGACTCCTGTAGTAGCCAGAGAGAGAGCCATCGTGTTGCTGACACTCACCCGTGAACGGCCGAAAGCCTCAGCTATCGCACGGGCAATGGGCTCATGATCAGTCTCTGGCCCCATTAGTGCGAGTATGGAGGGGCCCGCGCCGCTCATGTAAGCACCCAGTGCTCCGGCGTCACAAGCCGAACGTATGGCATCGAGCATCCCCGGCACCAGCGGAGAACGGTACGGCTGATGCAGCTTGTCCTCTGTCGCATATCGCAGATTTTCATACGCCCCGGTGCACAGAGAAGCCACCAAAAGCGCGACCCTGCTCACGTTGAATGTTGCATCTGCATGGAGCACACTTCCCGGCAACACGTTTCGGGCAACGCCGGTCGGAACCCCGAAGCCCGGAACGACTACCAAAGCCCGCAGCTCCCTGGGAAGAGGAACCTTCGCCCACATAACTCTCGAGCCCACCAGCGACGACACCGTCCCTCCCCCAAGAGTGCAGGCGGCAGTATTGTCTGGATGCCCGCTTATCCTCGCCGCCAGATTGAGGCGGCCCTGCATGTCGAGGTGCCCGCCACAGAAGAGATTCCCGGCCGCAACCCCCGCAACTATTGCCGCCGCGCTGCTTCCAAGCCCGCGGGCTATGGGAATTCGGTTTACAGTTGTCACCCTTACAGACGGCGGCCTCTTCCCCACTTCTAGGAAGACAGCTTCAAAAGCCCGTATCGCCAGATTGGTCCGCCCCGTAGGCAGGTCCTCTCCGGAAGGGCTGCCGTCCTCAGTCAGAGTGATCGCTTCAGACTCTCCTTCAGCAAGAACCTCGAATATTATGTCATCTCTCAACTCCAGCGCCATAGCCAGGGAGTCATGTCCCGGCCCAATATTGGCCGAGCTGGCGGGAGCATGCACGATTACCTTCTTTGCAGACATAGGAACACACCTTCTTATGATGACTGATCAAACACCCAAAACCCGTCTGACCGACTCCACATCGGCATCAATGGCGCCGCCTGCGCCCGAGTTCTCATCGCCGCCTGACATGGCAGACTCCGAATCCTTCAGGCCATGCCCCGTCAGAACCAACACGATCTTCTGCCCCGCACAAAGCCGGCCCAGCCGGGCCATTTTGATGAGCCCGGCCACTGACGCGCACGACGACGGCTCAGCGTAAACCCCTTCGACCCGGGCAATAAGGCGATAGGCCTCCATGATCTCACGGTCAGATACTGAATCTATGAATCCCCCTGAATCTCCAGCAGCCTCCCTGGCCCCTTTCCAACTGGCAGGGTTGCCTATCCTGATGGCACTGGCAAGTGTTTCAGGATTCTCCACAGGCCTTCCGAGCACAATTGGAGCAGCCCCTGCCGCCTGGAATCCTGCCATCCGAGGCCGCCGTGACCCGTACTGGACGAATCCCTTCCAGTAGGCAGCGATGTTCCCCGCATTTCCCACAGGGAGCACGAGCCAGTCGGGAGCCCCGCCAAGCTCGTCCACTATCTCGAAAGCCGCAGTTTTCTGGCCTTCAATCCGCCACGGGTTGACGGAGTTGACCAGGGCAATATCCCCTTCACCGGCCAATTCCCTGACTATGGAGAGCGCAGCATCGAAGTTGCCCCTGATGGAGACTATCTGCGCCCCGTGGACTTTGGCCTGGGCAAGTTTCCCGGTGGCAACTGCGCCGTGCGGGATCACAACCACGCACCTTTTCCCAGCTCTGGCAGCATAGGCCGCAGCCGAAGCCGCAGTATTCCCAGTGGAAGCGCAGACGACAGCATCCGCCCCGTCGTGCACGGCCTTTGACACTGCCAGGGTCATGCCGCGGTCCTTAAACGAACCAGTGGGGTTCAAGCCTTC
>DMOT01000006.1:0-163 GCA_003456765.1 Bacillota bacterium | reverse complement strand
CCAGTGGGGTTCAAGCCTTCGAGCTTTAAGTATACCTCAATCTCCCCGCCGAGTCGCTGGGCCAGATTTCCAGCCCTCACAAGGGGCGTATTCCCCTCCAGCAACGTGACGACGGGCATGTCCTGCTCAACCAGGAAAAACTCCCTGTACTCCTCAATAACCC
>DMOT01000280.1 GCA_003456765.1 Bacillota bacterium | reverse complement strand
TGCCAGCCCCAACTATTCAAGGCATCGCGATCGAGGCGCGTTTCGCGGAGGCTCGGAGACAATCCAATTCGCCTGCAGGAAAACCCAGAGCTGCTTCTGAAAAATTGCTATAGGAAAAGCCGATGCGGAATTGGAGGTAATGATTATGGACCCGAGGGTGTGGGAGCTGACAAAGACTCTTGTAGACTACTCAGTCAGTGTCCAAGATGGCGATGTGGTGATAATCAGCGCGGATCTCGACGGTTCGCAGCTGGTGGAGGCGGTGTACAGAAGAGTCCTCCAACGGGGAGGATATCCTAGGAATCTGCTCGTAAATAGAGCCGATATCAGCGCCACGGGATCTTTGGCAATCATGAAAAGGCAATATGCGGTTATCTGAAGGCTATTCGCAACGACCGAGGGCATCACGGGCCTAACCTGTGGCCTTAATTGCCTCAGGCGCTTGCCATTTGCCCCTGTTCATCCGATTCTGCAGGCAGTCCTCCCCTGCAACATCTAGCCAGTGGCTGGCGCCAGTCTATAGAAGGCCTTGATGTTGTGATTGAGCGCTGTGAGGACCTCCTGGCACCACACTTTGAAGATTCCTATGTACCTTGCTTGTCTGCCCCCGTGCCTTGTCAGGTGGCTTATGATCCTCTCGCCATTGGCGCGCTCTGAATAGAATTCCTTGAATTCCGGCGTTGCCTGCTTTTTCCGTTCTGCAGCTATCTCCGGCTCATAGCGATGAATTGATATGCTGCGGCCTCTTGGAGAACCCGTGCATTCCGCTTTTGAGGGGCATTCCGTGCAGTCTGAAAAACGAGCAACGGTCCCTTCTCGCCTCTCGATCGCAGATGGATCAAACTGAGCTGCAAACCCCTCTGGGCAGGCAACCACACCGTTTTCCGTGTCTATGTCAAATTTGCTCTTTGGGTATCTTCCATCCACTATCGGTTCCGATGGCACTTTGGCTATCACAGTTATCCCATCCTTGGCCTTTCTGTCGATAATCGGCCAATTGCTGTATGCGCTGTCGCCCATGACCTCCGTAAACTTGATTCCATTTGCCTCACATTGATCCATAAGATCAGGGAATGGTTCGGAGTCAGCCTTGTTGGCAGGCGTCTCAACCACGGCAGTTACGAAATTGCCATCGGTCATGATGTGCGTTTTGTACCCATCGAATTTGGAGGACGATGTCTTGCGCCCGTGTCGCATATCTGGGTCATTAACAGATATTATCCTGTCTTTCGCAACGCCTCTTTTCATCTTGATCTGGCCATCATCGTCCTCGATATCTTGCTTTGCAATGCGTTCCAGCAGGTCAGCCGCATCCTTCAAATCCCGGGGCAAAGGCTGCAAAGCACGGACGGCGGCTACAAGGTTACGTGCGTCAACAACATAAGATTCCAACAGAAGGCGCTTCTCCTCAGGGTCATCCCAGTTGATCTTGGGTTTTGCATCGGTCATGTAATCCTTTCGGTCAAGCACAGTCGTCAGCTTGGAATCGAGCTCATGGAACTCGGCTATCTTGAGAACCCGCACGACTCCCTTGCGTAGCAATGTGTATGTGTCTTGGACAGCAGCGGCTCCATAGGTCATAAAGGAATCGACGATCTCGAGCTTGTCCTCGGAGAGGAGGTCTTTTGCTTTGGCGTCGGCCAGCAAGTCGCGAAACAAGGTGAATATGATGCCTGATTCTATGAACCTTGCCCTATGCTCGCAGAGGGTAACTGCATCAATCCCCGCGAAATCCCGACTCACCCCGAAGGCATATTTACAGCGATCGTCAAACCGGGATTCTTCCTCCAACTGCCTGTCTGACCAGCCCATTTCAAGCTGAATGAGCATTGCGCCAAAGGTGAGCACAGGTGAAATCGAGGGACGCCCCGTATGCGAAAACAAAGGGCTGAACACTGATTCATCTATTTGAAGGAGGTATTTTCGCATTCTTGCCCAGTAGGAATTCTCGGGTATTTCATTGGGCCAGAGAGCATCGGAAAACGTCAACTGTTGTTCGCGCCGGCCTTGCATGGATGTAGCCTCCAAACACATGTTATACTGCTATTATAGCACATATGTGGGCGTAATACCACGAACTTGAAAGCAATGTTGCGTATTATGATGACAAACCCAACATAGCCGTCCTATACGTCCGCGCATGATGATACATCGCTCTCAGTCAACTCGGTGCGGCGAACTTCACGCCTGCCCTTGAGGAGTTTCCGAGCAGATTCCTAGAAAGAGCCCGCATCACGCGCGAGAAGAACAGCGACCCTATCCCAAAGCTGGCGTATAGCCTGCGCGGCTTCGCCCGCAACGCTATCTGGGCCCGCGCAATCAGGAGCACCATCTCCGTACAGAACAGGCGGCTCACCCCTTACAACCGCCCTTACCATATCCTCATCGAACGGGATCTTCCCCGCAATCTCGATTCCCCTTGCACAACAGTAATCCTCTATGCGCTCAGCATTAGCCTCATCAAGATCGCACTTGTTGATACATACCGCCGACTCTACACCGAAATGGCACGTAAGGTCGAGGACCCGCTCCATGTCGTGGACCCCCGCCACCGTGGGTTCTGTTACGATCAAGGCAAGATCCACTCCGGAGATGGAGGATATGACGGGGCATCCCACCCCAGGCGGCCCGTCGGTAATGATCAACTCGTGCCCCTGGCTTTCGGCTATCTCCCGCGCCTTGCGCCTCACTTGGGATACGAGCTTCCCTGAGTTCTCTTCAGCCGCCTTGAGCTTGGCATGAACCATCGGCCCAAACCGGGTACGAGATACGTACCAGTGCCCTGACATGACGTCGACCATGGTTATAGCACCCTCGGGACAAATATGGGAGCACACAGTACACCCTTCACAGGAAATCGGATCGATGGTTGGATGCCCATAGGCCATGGCTATAGCGCCGAAGCGGCACACTTCGCTGCAATGACCACACCCCGTGCATTTGCTCACATCGACAGTTGCCTGTCGCGAAGCCATAAATTCATGGGATTCAACTACCTCTGGCGAAAGCAAGAGGTGAAGGTCGGCAGCATCCACATCGCAGTCGACTAAGACTTTGTTCTCCGCCAAAGCCGCAAATGACGCAACTACACTCGTCTTGCCGGTGCCTCCCTT
>DMOT01000193.1 GCA_003456765.1 Bacillota bacterium | reverse complement strand
GTCATGGCGGGGAAAGCCGCTGGTATCAATGGCATGTTCAAGGCCAAGGCGCTGATCGACCTCAGCACCAAGGAAGGGGACGGGGCCACAGATTACAGCGAAGTAAACTCTGTAAAGAACGCCAAAAACATCACGGACGTAAATCAGATCGCTTGCTGGCCCATGCTGAAGCTGGGTGACCGTGTGTTCCACATGTCCACTCAACTGGCAGGCTTGATGGCCTCGGTGGACACTGGCAACGCTGGCTGCCCCTACGAGAGCCCTTCCAACAAGCGGCTGCAAGCCGATTCGATGGTGCTGGATAGCGGGGAAGAGGTTGATCTGACCCATGCCCAGGCCAATATTTTGAACGCCGCTGGTGTTGTAACAGGACTGAACTTCATGGGTGGATTGGTGGCCTGGGGCAACTACAATGCTTGCTATCCGGCCAATAGTGACGTGAAGGATTTCATGATTCCCATATCCAGGATGTTCGGCTGGGTCGGCAAGACTTTGATCAAAACATTCTGGGGCAAGCTGGATAAACCGATGAACAGGCGTCTGATCGACACAGTGATTGATACCTGCAACATCTGGCTGAACGGCCTCGTGGGTAATGAGTACGTGCTGGGCGCACGTGCTGAATTCCGGGAGAGCGAGAATCCGTTGACCGATCTCATGGCCGGTATCATCAGGATTCACATCTACATCACGCCGCCAAGTCCCGCCCAAGAGATTGATTTCCTCCTGGAGTATGACGTTGAATACTTGACGTCTGCTCTCCAGGGTTAGAGAAGGAGGGTTAAGGCATGCCTAAGTTCGACCAAAGTATCATCAACTTTGCGGTGTACGAGGATTCTATGGAGTATGTCGGCATGGCCGAGGCGCAGTTGCCCGATCTTACGACACTGACGCAGACCATTTCGGGAGCGGGGATTGCCGGCAACATCGAGGCTGTCATCCTTGGTCATTTTGAGGAAATGACCCTCACCCTGAACTTCAGGACCACCACGGAGCAAGCCATTAGGCTGAGCGAACCGCGTCGGCACCAGATCGACCTGCGCGTGGCCCAGCAGGTGGAGGACACCGTGGCCGGGCAGGTAAGGGTCCAGGCCGTGAAGCACCTATTCGTTGTTGTGCCAAAGAAAGAAACAGGTGGTTCTATAGCTCCAGCATCGCAACAAGATGCTTCCGGCGAGTACGCCGTCAGGTATTGGGCAACCTTTATTGACGGTCGGAAAGTTCGGGAGATCGATCCGCTCAACTTCATCTTCATGGTTAACGGGAAGGATTACCTCAGAGAGGTTAAGGCCTCGCTAGGAAAGTAACACTACTAACGGCCCAGGGAGACTAGAGTCTCCTTGGGCTTTTTTGGTTTATCAAGAAAGGAGATAATCATGAACGCTGACAAGAAGGACGTTTTTCACGTTGATCAAGACGAGTTTGATGTTGCAAAACAGCAGGCTGAAAGCAGCGGGTCGTCTTACACGCACGTTTTTAAGAAGCCGTTCGAGTACAACGGGGAGACCTACACCAGCCTGACGTTTGAGTGGGACAAGCTAACCGGCAGAGATGCCCTGGCAATCGAGAACGAGATGCAAGCGATGGGCAAGGCCCTGGTGGTACCAACCTTTTCCGGAGAGTACCTGATTCGCATGGCCGCCAAAGCGTGCACTGAGCCCATCGGATCCGATGCGTTTGAGATAATGAGCATTGCGGACTACAACAAGATCAGGTCAGCTGCCCGGTCTTTTTTACTGCGATCGGAGTTGTAGTCGGCGATGGCGGACAGTGGATCCGGCAGCAGTGCCTAGCAATGGCCAGGACCAATAACACGCCGGTACCATGGTGGTTGTCCTTACCGCTATGGGAGTTTGTCTCCTGGATAAAGGATAGCAACCACACTCTAAAACAGCGATAGACGAAATGAAAGGAGGGCCCCCATGGCAAGTAGGAAAGAGTATGAAATGCTATTCCAGCTCAATGCGCAGCTTGGCAGTAGTTATACGAGCACCTTCAAGAATGCGCAGAGCTCCATTACTTCCATGCAGAATGAGATAGCGGCCCTCAGCAAGATCCAGTCCGATATTTCCTCGTACCAGAAGCAGCAGGATGCAGTCGAGAGAACCCGTCAGAAGCTAGGAGTGCTGCAACAGCAGTATGATAACATCCAGAAAGAGATTCAGGAGACTGGAACTTTCAGCTCCAATTTGGAGAACAAGCTCCTGGCCAAGCAGTTACAGATCGACAAAACGGCTGCTTCGCTGGACAACCAGACTCAAAAGTTGGAGGCCATGGGTGTTCGCCTCAGAGATGCTGGGATTGATGTTGGTAATCTGACTGAGGAAAGCTCTCGGCTCACCAGTGAAATGGAGCAGTTGAAAGAAAGTCAAGTGGAGGCTGCGGACGAAGCTGCAAACTTCGGCACGACAGCCTCCCAAGCTTTTGCGGCAGCAGGGCAGGCACTTGTCGCCGCCGGCATCACCGTGGCGCTGAAGGAAATCTACGAGTGGTTTGGTTCCGCTGTCCAGGCGTCCGTGGAGTTTGAATCTGCCATGACCGGGGTGGCCAAGACCACGGACATGAGCAGCGAAGAAC
Source organism: Bacillota bacterium (assembly GCA_003456765.1). Taxonomy (GTDB): domain Bacteria; phylum Bacillota; class DTU025; order DTU025; family DTU025; genus UBA10085. Next base: position 3,308 of record DMOT01000193.1, on the reverse strand, counting down.
TCGCTGCGATGGCGAGGGAAATCAGGCTTCTTTCGACGGAAATTCCCATTACTACCACTGAGTTTGCGGGGATTGCCGAAGTAGCAGGTCAACTTGGCATTGCAAAAGAGAACCTCTTAGACTTCTCGACCACCATGGCCATGTTGGCTACGGCCACTACTATGACAGCGGAGGAAGCCGCCACATTGCTGGCGCAGTTTGCCAACATCACTCAGATGGATTCGGCTTACTATTCCAACCTGGCCAGCACCATCGTAGAACTCGGCAATAACTTCGCTACCACGGAGCAAAAAATCACTCAGATGGCGCAAGGGATTGCGGCTGCGGGTTCTCTGGCCGGGATGTCTGAGGCCGATATGGTTGCACTGTCTGCTGCTGTTACCTCGCTAGGTATAGAGACGCAGGCCGGCGCCTCTTCGATGAGCAGGCTAATCCAGCAGTTGAACACCGCCGTGGAGACTGGGGACCAGCTCGAAGAGTTTGCCTCCATCGCTGGCATGACCGGCGAGGAGTTCAAGAGGGCCTGGGGAGAGGACGCAGTACGAGCACTCGAGGCGTTCGTCATTGGCTTGGCAGATACGGAGCGCAACGGAAAGTCGGCTAACGTGGCTCTGCAGGAACTCGGCATCACCGAGATTCGTATGCAGCGCATGATTCTATCCTTGGCTAACTCCGGGGATCTGCTGAACCGTACCATTGAGACCGCAAACAAAGCTTGGGAAGAGAATACTGCTCTTGTTACCGAAGCTGAGCTACGTTATGGCACAACTGAAAGCCAGCTAACGCTCATGCAGAACGCCTATAACAACTTGAAAATCGTCATAGGCGATCAATTCACTCCCGAGCTGCGCAAGCTCTATGCGCTGCAGACCGATGTGCTAAAAACGGTTACGGACTATCTCGAACAGAACCCAGAACTCATCAAGGCGGTTACTACTTTTGTCGGTGTGATTGGAATAGCCGTTGGAGGACTCACGGGGTATGTGGCTATCACAAAGCTGGCGACAGTAGTGTCCACGGCGTTCGCGGCCGCCATCCCTGGAGTCAACGTAATCATGGGTGTGGCGGTGGCCATCGCCGGGTTGACCGCTGGAATTGTTGCTCTGAACGAAGCAAGCAATAAGTATGTAGACGAATCCTGGTCACTCACCGCTGCATCTAGGATGCAGTACCAGAGAATTCAGGAACTCACTGCGGAATATGAAAAAGCCGTTGAGACATACGGCGAAACTTCGTATGAAGCTCAGTCTCTAAAGTGGAAACTCGAGGAGCTCACTACAGAGTATGAACTCAGCAAGCAGAAGCTTGTCGAGTATAAGGCTGCCCATGAAGCGCTCGTCAAAAGCTATGTTGAGATGACCGAATCGCATGCGAAGGCTACTGAAGAGATCGAGAAAGAGCAGCTGAGCACTCTGGCCTTGATTGCGAAGCTCGAAGAGCTTACGGCAACGACAGACAGCGCTACTGAAAATCAGCAGGCTATCCTGGGTGTGATTAAGGCGCTCAACCGGCAAATGCCGGAGCTCGCTTTGAACTATGAAGATGTAACCCAATCATCCAAAGGATACATTGAGTCCTTGAAGGCCATGGCTCAAGCCCAGGCTGAGCAGGCAAGGCTGGAAGCACAGTGGGCCGAGTACATCGATCGTGTAGGACAGCAAGAATCTCTTAGAGCGGCGAAAGAAGCTGCGGAGCTAAATGCCCAGCTCGCTCAAGAAGAGTACGACCTTGCGCTCAAGGCTTACAACGAAGCTCTTGACTTGTACAAGTGGGATCCCACGGGTGTTAGTGGATGGTTCGGCACTCTTGATGAGGCAAAAGTCCTTAATGTGGCCAAGGAACAGCTGGAGCTCTACAACTCCGTTCTCGAGGAGACAACGCTTCTTTACGAGGAAAACAGCGCTGCAATAGCCGAGCTTGAAGAAGCATTCAATGCCTATCAGAAGTCCCAGGAAGAAGGAATTGCAACTGGGGAGAACCTGGCCGAGGTCATCAACGATGTCCGGGCCAGGATGAAAGAACTGGCCACAGCCTATCAGGAAGCTTACGATGCTGCCATGGAAAGCATATCCGGGCAGTACAAGCTGTGGGATGAAGCGGCCGAAGTTGTTGCCAAGTCAGCCGGAGAAATCAATTATGCGCTGGCAACCCAGGCGCAGTACTGGGCAGACTATCGCACTAACCTGGAAAGCCTGACGGCGCGAAGCGAAGACATCGAAGGCCTGTCGGAGCTGTTGGCCACGTTTGCAGATGGTAGTGAAGAGAGTGTCAATGTCATTGCCGGTTTGGCCATGGCGACCGATTCTGAACTACGGGCTATGGTTGCAAACTGGCAGGCCGTCAAAGCTGAACAGGAGATCGTTGCTCAGAGTTTGGCTCAACTCCAGACTGATTTTGCTGCTGCTATGAGTGCGCTCCAGCAGGAGTTGGAGACAGTCATCGGTGAGATGAACCTGACAGAAGAAGCTGCCGAGAGCGGGAAGAACACCATCGAAGGCTTCATACAAGGATCCGAGGACATGCTCCCAGCAGTCCGTGAGGCCTACGAAAGAATCGCCAAAGCAGCCATTGCTGCGATCGATGCACAGCTTCAAATCGAAAGTCCGTCCCGAGTGTTTGCTGAGCGTGGTAGGTTCGCCATGAGTGGTTTCGTGGACGGGGTTTCTTCCATGGAATCTGAGGTTCTGAAAACCTTGTCGCAAATTGCGTCAGATGGTGTTGGAGCGCTTTCGGTAGAGGCTGAGGTGAGTCAAGAAGCGTCTTATCCGGAGCGGGTTTCGCTTGATGCGGTGATGCCGGCAGGCATAACTGAAATACCTCGAACCTGGGTTGAGTCTCAGGCCAAATTGGCCAGCCTTGTGGAACGCGAGGCACACATCGAAAACATGTCGGAGTTCCTGGCCTCGCTTGCGGACAGTGGCCGGAGTAGCTTTAATGTCATTGCTGGCTTATCGGTGGTCTCTGAAGAACTGGGATCGGTTTTGTCAAATTGGCGAGCAATCCAGACTAACCAAGAGATGGTCGTGGCAGATTGGGCCAGACTGGGTACGGACGTCAAGAGTGTCATAGAGGCAGTGCGAGCAGAGGGGATTGGTGGAAGCGACGCCGTATTTGCGGCGATGGCTACACCTGTCACACAGGAGACTGGCGTAGTTGCTCGCAACGATGCGCTGCGTCCAATTCAGGTGGTCTCGGCACAGACCGCGCCAGCAACGAGTGGGGTAAGGATCCCTCCCATTCAGATTACCTACAACATCACGGGCGTAAGCAATGTCGAAGAGCTAGAGGATGCGCTACGTACGAGGGAT
>DMOT01000071.1 GCA_003456765.1 Bacillota bacterium | reverse complement strand
CCCGGCAACAAGCATACGTCTCTTGATGGGAGCCTCATCCGGGTTAGTATTCGTGACGCCTCTTGTCAGGCTGACAGCGTCTGCTGCAAGAAAAGTCTTGTCCACCGATAGTTGGCTCAACATTTCTAACGCATAAGGCCCGGTAGTGGAGAATATTCCTGGTCTGACCATGCCCCCCACTAGCAGAACGTTGACTTTTGGCGAAGAGCACAGTAGCGACGCTATCTTGATATCGTTAGTCACCACCGTTAGGTTCTGCCTGTCCTTTAGGTTTGCAGCAATATGATACGTGGTTGACCCAGAGTCCAAAAGAACGGTCTCACCGTCATGCACGAGCTTTGCGGCCAAAGCCCCGATACACCGTTTTTCCTGCAAGTTCAAGCGGGCCTTGGCATCATATCTCATCTCCGATGTGGTACTTTGCCTAACAGAAACGGCCCCTCCGTGTGATCTTACCAGCCGACCCTGATCTGCCAGATACGTTAAGTCGCGCCTGATAGTCATCGAAGATACATCCAATAGCCCGCTGAGGTCAGCAACTGTAGCTGACCCCTGTTCTTCCACTATCCTTGCTATCTTGGCCCTTCGTTCTTCCACCAACATGTTTACCACCGCACAATGCACAAGTAATCATGGTCTTGTATGGCCTGAAAATCGCCTCTCGGTACGCATGATGCCTTCATATACCATATTATCACGTTACCCGAGACTCTCCCAGCCCTCGCTAGCCCTTGAGAACGCGCCGCCGAACTGACTTGGGCGTGACTACCTATCGATATAGTCACGCCCCTTGTACTGTTCACACGTTAACGGCTTCATGACATTACTGAATGCTCCGGATTGAGCAAGGCCAAAGCGCGCCGCGCAACCCTGTACAACAATAGTCAGAATCGGTATACGTTCATCTAAACACAATATGTCGGCAGGTCGTGCACTTTGTTAAGACATCTATGAGCTGCATCTCCATTGTACAGCCTCGGCACCCTCTTGCCTATGGTACACACAGTTTCGTAGGCAATTGTGCCTGCCATCCTTGCCAAATCCTCTGCATGTATGGCGTCTCCGTTCTGTGATCCGATCAGGATGGCTTCATCTCCAACTTCTATAGCATCATCTGACCTGCCCACAATCATCAACTGATCCATGCATATGTTTCCCGCTACAGGGTATCTCCTACCCTGTATGAGGACTTCACCCTTGTTCGACAACGACCGCGAGTATCCATCAGCATACCCTACTGGCAGAGTCGCAATCAGTGCATCTGTCTCCGTTATGTACCTAGAGCCATATCCTACACATGTCCCCTCCCGAACCTTCTTCACAAACGATACTCTTGTATGAAAGGACAAGGCTGGTTTCCATTCTGGTCCTAAAGGAACCGTTCCAAGGGGTGAAAGCCCATACATTGCAATACCCAGGCGAACCATGTCAAGCCGGGCTCCCGGCATGCGAATCAACGCCGCACTATTAGCAGCATGGCATAGTGCGACATCAACCCCCTCTGTCCTTGCTCTTAGCACCAACCCCCTGAACTCCTTCAGCTGGCGACATGTCATCTGCATGTCGGTATCAGCGCATGGAAAATGCGTATATAGCCCCTCAACCTTCACTCCAGGGAGATTCACTATCTGTCTTGTCAGTTTCAAAGCCTCTTCCGGCGGTTGGCCAAGTCTACTCATTCCAGTATCCACTTTTACGTGAACCTTCACCTGTCTGCCATGCTTGATTGCAGCATCTGACAGAGCGACTGCCGACTGATAGGACACGACTGTTGCTGTGAGATCGTGTTTCACGATGTCACATGCGAGCCCGGCGGCGCTCGTGCCCATCACCAGAATCGGCGCCCTGATGCCAGCCTCTCTAAGGGCGACCCCCTCCTCAACCAACGCCACGCTTAGGTAAGAAGCTCCATGCCGCAATGCCGTTTGAGCTGTTTGCACAGCCCCGTGTCCGTACGCGTCCGCTTTGACCACAGCCATTATCCGAGTGCGGTCACCCACAATCGTCTTCGCCAGATTCACATTCGACGCAATGCAGTCGAGATTGACCTCAACCCATGTTGGTCGTCCTAGAGCACCGCTATCAGTCATCATTGTGCTAAATCACACCCGTCCAAGCTTGACCATTACTTCCTGCCACACAGGATCAGCACATCTTTACTGAGACACCGCAATCCGCAAAATCCGAAACTACGGTCGCATCTACTCCATTGTCCGTTATGATCATGTCAAGAGCGTCTATTCCACACACAAATGACAATCCAATCTTCTGGAACTTGAGGTGATCAACTACTAGAATCCGTTCCTGCGCTGCCTCAAGCATCAATCTCTTTGCTAAGACCTCATGGGGGTTGCAGTTCATCACTCCCTTCTTATGATGAACCGCGTCCGCTCCCAGAAAGACCTTGTCAACTGAGATCTGGCGCAGCGTTTCCTCACAATACTGCCCTACAGTTGAAAACATTCCGTGACGGATAGTTCCGCCGACCAGAAGTGTAACTATGTCTTTGCATGACCCCAGCTCCGAAGCGATCAATAGATCATTCGTTACTACCGTAAGGTTCTGCTTGTGTATCAGGTTGACCGCTATCTGATATGTGGTAGAGCCCGCGTCAAGAAGCACTGTATCGCCATGGGCGACTAACTCAGCCGCAAAAGCACCTATCCGCTTCTTCTCCTCCACATTCACGCGGGCTTTCACATCGTAACGAGGTTCCGTCGCAGTGCTCTGCCTCAATGACAAAACTCCACCGTGCGCTTTGACCACAAGACCATCTGTTGCAAGTTTGTTAATGTCTCTTCTGATAGTCATCAGCGAAACATGCATCAGATTACTCAGGTCCACTACGGTCGCAGAGCCATTCTCGTCCACAGCTTGCAGTATTTTGGTTCGCCTTTCCTCGGCAAGCACTCGAGTACCCCCGGTCATGATCAACCTCTGTCCCACAATCTCATACGCGCTAACTTACAGGGATTCGCGCCTAGCTGCTAAATAGAAGGGGTCGGTCGACAGATCTTCTACGATCTTCACAAATCGCGGATTGAGCGCTGACGCAGGTGCTAGCCTGTGATACGCTTCGCCTCCCCAGATGCCCAGCTCGGTAATGTATTCCGTTATTAGCTCAGCTGGGGTTGCATCCACTTGCGGATTGTCAATCTCAACATTCTCATGAACCTTGCCGTCAACTATTTGCTCAGCTCGTCCCTGAAGATTCTGGTGTGGGAACCCGAGTATGGTAGCGGGATCAAACTTGTAGCTCTCTGTGGCTACAGCAAATGGAACATTGCTGTGGCGGCAACATACAGCTGCCATTGCAGTTCCCGTCTTGTTCACCATGTCACCAGTGGAGCTCACCGAATCTGCTCCTACCAAAGCATAGTCGCAATTCTTCACGGCTAAGACTATTGCCGCATCAGCCATAAGTGTAACATCGTACCCCATCTCACCCATGAGTCTGGCGGCCTCTATTCCTTCGCAGCCAGGTTTGGCCTCGGTAATTACTACATGAGGCAATGGGGAAACGGTCTTTGCAGCTTCTTCCATTACAGCCATGACTGTCCCGCTGAGGCTGAACACGAACACTCGCCTCTTACCGGCAATACGGCGCGCGCCTGCTTTGGCTATTTGCTCTGTGGCATCCTGAGATCGTTCGTTGAACTCACGGAACCCAGCTGCAACTGCTCTTCCGAAGTGTCCTGTCCCATCCCATTCGGCAGCTAACGACTGAGCGTTGGTCAATCCCAAGTTCACAACGTGCTTTATGGATGCCATAAATGGCTGAACCTGAAGGATAGAGCGCGAAGCGTCTTCAAGGCTTTTCACCGCAATCTCCGGTTCCGATCCTGCTGCCTCGCATACTGCAGCAAGGCACTCTGCCACCTCGCGCGCAGTCTGGCTTGCTCCTCCAGTCAGATC
>DMOT01000033.1 GCA_003456765.1 Bacillota bacterium | reverse complement strand
ACAACCCGAACGCGGACCATGGGGCTCGCCCGACTCGTCGCCTTGAAAAACCATACGCGCGCAGGCAAGCGAGGAGTTGGTGTCTATGCCAAGACTCGGCCTTGGCTTTGGCTTTGGCTTTGGCTTTGCCCGGGGGTCTGTAAACTCTTGCTCAAATGGTGTTTTGCCTGCTCGATGTTATGTCCCAAGATCAAGTCATGCTGATTGGCTATCCTCCGGAGCCTTTGATCCCCTTCCAGAGCCGTATGACTTCCCTCCCGGGCATGGCTGTCAGCTCGTGCAGGTCAATCCCTTCGGCCATGAGGTCTCTGACCATGGTTGTGCCGACGTAGTATCCGACGTTGCCAGGCATCCCGTGGGAGTCGACCTGAGTGCCCATGTACAGGTACTTCATCATCAGCTCCTGGCAGGCAGGGGAGTCTGCATGCCCCAGAACGTCTTCGGTTATCGTATGACGATGGCTGTTGCAGGTAGATGAAGGGAATAGGTGAAGGTGGAGCGGAGCCATAAACCTGGCCCGACCCCACCTTCACAAGAGGAGTATAGTTGCCATGCCGACACAATAAACCCCTACTCATCCACCTCCAGCGCCTCATAGAGCACTCGTCCCGTTGCGTTTGCCGGAGGCCTGAGGCCCATAAGCCTCGACATGGTTGGCGCTGCATCGATGATCTCGACGGGTGAATCGATTACCACTCCATGCTTTACGCCTGCTCCGCTCACGAGCATGAACACATGCCTGGAAGAGTCTTCGGCTGAGTCATGCTGTCCGCCAAGGCCGAGGAGCTTCCCGGAAGTGTGGAAATGGTTGGGCGGTTCGGGCCAGATGAGAAGCGACCCAAGCGAAGGATGGGCTCCGGCTTCCCTCAGTTCGTCCTGGGTGAAGTGCCCGCCAACGTACGGCTGTGAGGCTACCGCACTTACAACCTTGTCATACTGGGCCTTCGTAATTTCGTTTCTGAAGTAGAATTGTACAGAAAGGCCGGCGCTGACCAGCACTACATCAGTATCCTTTCTGGCCCGGCCGCCTTTGCCCAGAAACTCGCACTTGTACCCGAGGGCTTCTACGGTCTTTATCAAGTCTTGGAGGCTCGACGGTCCCCAGTAGGGCGTCATGCCGTGGTCGGCTGTGAGGATAATCGCAGTCTCCTCGAAGATCCCCAGAGCCTTGAGTGCGTCGATCAGCCTCCCCAGGCCTTCGTCCATCGACACCATTACCTTGGTCATTTTCGCCTTCCATGAATCGTAGTCCCTTGCCACAGAGAACCCGTAACCGGGAGAGTTATTGTGGCCCGCCGCATCCAGATCATCGGCGTAGATAGCCAGGAATCGCGGCATTTCGGCAGGGGTTATCATCTTCATGTTCATTCCGAATACAGGCTTGCAGTTGAGAATCTTCTCCGCTTCCACTACCCGCTTCAACCATCCAGCTCCCGGCTGTATGTAGAGGTGGTGCGGGTCGTCCGGATAGGTTCCCCGTCCCTGCAACATGAACTGCTGCACCGATGCGCACGGCAATCCGCTCTTCTCTACAACCTCGGCAATGGTTTCGGCATCGTTGTGGCGGCCCGTCTCTTTCACAAGATTTTCGGCCGGGTCATAATATCGGTAGGTATTGCCGTGCACGGCCGGCCAGGTGCCGGTAACGATGCTTGTTTGCATCGGGTTGGTGATGCCCGGCAGGCCGTTGCGGGCATTGGTGAAAAGCGCGCCCCGCGAAGCAAGATAATTGAGGTTTGGCGTGCCCGGTTCACCGGGTGCATTGGCCCACTCATAGTACCGATACGCGCAGGCGTCCCAGTTAATGTATACAACATACCTGGCCAGGGCCCGTTGCCCATCTCGATCGGCAGCGACAGGATTCCCGCTGCCTGCTGATGTAGTTGCTCCTAATGCAAATACCAGCGCAACGGCGACAATACTACATAACAACATGGCGATTCGTGACATCCCCTTCTTCATGCCATGTGGCGCTCAGCACCATCCCGCACCGCGTACGGGAAAGAGCGCCTTCCCTCCTTAGTTAATGGAATTGACTCTTTGTGAACTTGAGGCGATGGGCTGCCGCTTGGAGAACCCTCGCCGTACGGGAACGATTGCGGACCGGGTACACCCAGTTAGCCCACATTCCCAAAAGCGCGCTTCCAGTAGAACTTGTCGAATACGAGTCCTGCAAGGCCAAGAACAATGCCTATCTCGCCAAGCTGGGAAGCGACTAGCCGGACATTCTTGCGCGGAGTCAAGAACGTGCGCTCTTGCACTACCTTCTCGACCTGCTCCACAAAGGCGGGTTCCTGACCTATGTCTCCTCCAAGAACCACAAGCTCCGGATCGAGCAGGTTCATGAGGTTCAGGATTCCGATGGCAGCGCAATCAATTATGGGATCCTTCTCGTTGTACCGCCTGACTTCGTCGATGGCCGGGTAGGTGAGTGTTACCAGGCAACCTGTGTTTCCGCACGAACACTCTTTTCCGTGGATATCGACGGTCATGTGTCCCAATTCGCCTGCTTGCATTCTTGCGCCGACGTATGATCTGCCCCCCAGGATGAGGCCTGCTCCGAGGCCCCCCTTGCCCACCATCACATACACAAAATCGTCGGCGCTTCGGGCCAGGCCATACAAGCGCTCGCCCCACGCGGCGGCACGCACATCTCTGTCGACATAGACGGGCAAAGAAAACTCCTGTTCAAGGCGGTTGGCAAGGGGCAGCTCCTTCCATTTGAGCCGTGTTGACTTGATGACAGTGCCGGTGTTCGTGTCTACAATGCCGGGGATGGATACACCGATTCCTGCTGCAGGCGCGCCTGTTCGAGGCAGCCTTGCAAGGGTTTTGGCCACGATCTGAAAGACCTGATGGAAGGTGGCTTCGGGGCTTGAGAGGTCAACCTCTTCCTTGGCAGTCCAGATCGGTTTGCCAGCCAGATCCACAACGCCATAGAGGACTCTGGATACCTGAACGTCGACTACAGCAGCGCAGCTTGCAGATGCGTTGAGGTCAAGCAAGATCGGACGTCGCCCTCCGCTGCTTGCAGCCGTCCCCTTTGACTCGAGGACTATGCCCAGGTCAACAAGCTCTGCTACGATGCTGGATACCGTGGACGGGCTGAGCATTGTGAGCCTGGCGATGTCGGCACGGGAAAGCGCACCGTACTTTTCGATACAGTCTATTACCACCGCCCTATTCAACTTCTTTGCCAATGCAGAGTCGGCAGTCCGTTTGGGTTTCATACATGCTTACCTCTTCATATGTAGTTCTCAGGGATCATCTGCCCAGGGCGGCTACGTATCGTCGCAGGAGCTATGCTTGCGGCGGCCTGTTTGAATACATCAAGTAAATTCGCGACATAACAAAATGCCTTTGGACGAAATGCCTTTATCTAATCATATGGCAAGTTAAGTGACAATGCAACATGAAGATGGGGCGGAAACCAAACAGCCTCTCAACTGGACGCTTCCTGAGAAAGGGGAATTTATTGACTCCATTGAACCTGGGTGGTATATTAATAGTACATTGGAATGGCGGTGGCAATGGAGCTGGTATCAGTATGTTCGACTGTCGTAGAAACGCATCCGGCCCCAGGGTTTGGAACATTGCTTTCCCCATTCTTGTCAGGAAGGATAACCGGGGCAACGCTCCGGTTGTTCTACAGGCGCTTCTAGTGGCGCCACAGATCAAAAGGAGGGTGCAGTCATGTTCAAAAAGACACGAGCGATTGTCGTAATCGCCGCCGTAGCAGCTGTACTACTGATGATTAGCGCAGGTGCTTCGGCGTCGGCGGCCGACATCTTCGCCGGGTGGAGCGAACCCATGCTCTGGGAGCATTCCACTGGCGACACAGAGAGGATGCCGTATCTGGCAGGCAATACTATGTACTTCGCAAAGAATTACGACATCTACTCCTCAACTTTTGACGAGGCTACAGGGAAATGGTCGGAACCGGAGCCTGTTCCGGGCCCGATCAACACTGGGGCCAATGAAGTCTACCCGTGTGTTGTTGCAGGCGGAAAGGTTCTCTATTTCGCGCGTTATGACCCCATCAGCGACTATGACTTCTACCGTTCCGAGTGGGACGAGGAGAAGGGCGAATGGGGAGAGCCGGAAGTAATCATAGAGCTTAGCACCGACATCCAGGAGTGGGCAATAAACGTAAACGAAGATGAGACTGTAGCATACATAGTCTCCAAATTCCCCTATAACCCTGACACCGAGGTGGGCAAGCGCGACATATGGAAATCCGTCAAAGTGGATGGGGTATGGCAGGATCCCGTGAACCTGGGCGCTCCGATCAACAGCGAGAGCGACGAGTGGAGTGTATTCGTGGATCATGCTGGTCGCATCTGGCTTGACAGCAACCGCGAGGGCACGCTGGGCAACTACGACCTGTGGGTCGCAGAGGATGAGAACGCCACTCCGGTCAACCTTGGAGCGCCGATCAACACCGAAGTGGCAGAGCGCGAACCTACGATTAATGACAGGTTCTTCTTCTTCTCCGCGAACAAGAGAGAGGGAGGCGCCGGAGGCTGGGATCTCTGGTATATGGAGAAATCCCCAGAGCTGCTAGAGGCCGAACGGGCCGCCCTTGGCGGCAAGAAGGGTCCTGTCATAGCCGTCCTTGCCGGGCTAGGCGTTGTCGCTGCCATAGTTGCAATAGCGGTGATGCGCACACCTAAGTAGGCGACGTATTGAGACCATTCGAACTCGCATCTTCAGACTTCTGAACACACCGATCCAGACAGGAGCCTGTTGACATGTGGGATCACAGTACACAAACCAGGCTAATCATGGGATTGACTGGAAGCATCTAGTACGAAGCTGGAGGCGGGCACCATGTCCGCGACTTGCGGAGTCTGGAGGCCGACTCGGCCTGATACGGGCTTGAACTGCTAAGGAGGGTGCTGTGGTGCACACAGTAGCTGTTTGGGGAGCCGGCACTATGGGCCGGGTCCATATGGAACGGTACATGAGATCCGGCGAAGCTCAAATGAAGTATGTAGTAGATAAAGATCACAGCAGGGCTGCCCGTCTTGCAGCCGCCTGTGGCGCCATCGCCACGACTGATCCAGGCTCCGCTTTTCGCGATCAGGAAGTGGATGTTGTCGATGTCTGCCTTCCAACTTATCTGCATAGAGAAGCAGTGGAGCTTGCCGCAAGCCACGGAAAGCATGTTTTTTGCGAGAAGCCCATTGCACTTACAGTCGATGATGCCAATGCCATGATTGAAGCATGCAATTCCAATGGTGTAAAGCTCGGAATAGCCCATGTTGTTCGCTATTTCCCTGAAT
>DMOT01000160.1 GCA_003456765.1 Bacillota bacterium | reverse complement strand
GTGGTATCGTGGGAATAGCCCGGCGCGCAAATCAGGTCAGGGACAACGCCCAAGCCACCCAAGCAGCGCTCGATAGCTTCCATGCCCAAAGCCACCGTGCCCGTAGTTACCAGGTCGGGCTTAACCTTATGGTAGGCGATGTTTAAACTGTTTGCGTCATACGCACTTCCGTCAGCCAATACTTCCACGTAGCACTTGTCACCGCTGTAGTAGACTGCATAGTCCACATCTTTCTCATAGGCAGACCCAGACCCACCGGCAGCTTTGACGACCAAAGTAGTGTCGTTAATCGCCTCCATCGGGAGCTCTACTTTACGGTCTACCACATCCATGTCAACGGCCGCAACGACTTCTTTCATGGCGGTGGGGTCAAGCAAGTTGACAAAGATTACGGGCTGGCTTCCGTACAGCTTGAAATGGGAGAACATGAACTCACACAGGTTATAGTCCTTCCAGTTCTCCGAGTATCCCAGCTTCGCCTCAGCTTCCTCAAAACTCGTGCACAGCACGGGGTCCCCGATCTTCGCCGGATTTGCAGCGCTTTGAATGGGTGCGGCGCCGATGACAAAGGGTATGCCGGACTCTGCTACAGCGGGAACACCCACGCTGGTGGCCTTCTCATATACATACACTCCATGTTGAGCCACTTGTCATTCCTCCTTCAATTGGACTTGCCGGACGCCAGATTCTTGTAGTACACATTAAGCACGTTTCCGGCAGTATTTACCTTGATACGATCCTCAGCGAATGTCTTATCGGGGGAAATGAGCTTTGCAATCAAAGGGTATCGCTCAATAGCATAGGCGAGGCGCCTCTCCACTTCCGGCTTCGTTCCCGGGAAGATGGTATTCGACTGAATCACACCCCTTATGCTAGGTCCGATATAAACACAAAACCTGCCAGGATCGTCAGCAGGTTTTTTCTCCGGCTCTTCAATGGTGGTTTCGGTGATGGCCTCCTTAGCTTTTACCTCCACTTCCTCCTTCGGAGCCGATTTCTTTTTGTTCTTTACAGCCATTGTCTTACCTCCCTCTCCACGGCAGGCAGCTTCCACGTACTGAGAAGCTCCCCCGCGTAATACGGAGCGGTATCATCGGGATAGATCAGCGTCTCTAATCCAGCTTCCAGGTCTAGCTCGAACTGCCCTGCTATGACAACGTCTTTGAGCAACCGGATCCGTAGCCGCTCCATCAGGTTTAGGAGCAGCAGAGCTCCCTCTTCCTCGTCCGGGTGATACACACAACAAATCGAGCGGATTGACACCGAAGATGATACATGCTGTCTGGGTTCCTGAATGTCTTGCCCGGTTATCAGTTGATGGATGATATAGGGAGCCTTTTTGGTAGCGGACGAACTGTCCGGCAAGCGCATTAGGTGAACATCGGCTGCCCTTTGGCCTCCCTCCGGATCTCCTTTTTGCTGGCGGGTAGGCATAATGAGATCGGCGACAGTCTCTTTGGTGTAATCCCTAAGCGCCTCCAACAATGCTATTCGGTTCACAGGCTACCCTCCCCAACCGTTCAATACTCTGGTTATCTCGTGCTCCAAGCGGCGATCAAATGTCTCCTGGATTGTTTCATCCATCTTCTGAATCACTACGGGGTTCTGCATCATGTGTGCGGTAGAAGGACCAAACTTCTGCTGGATGGGGAATCGCTCACGTCCCACCCGCTCAAATGCTCTGAGAGGGCCGTATACCCTGGCGGCAAACACTCTGTCCAACATGGTGGAAACACCTTCACGCTTCACTTGGGTCTCCAGCTTACCGCTCCGAGAGTACTTCGTTCTGAACATCAGAAGGGGGAGGACGGTGCCCGCGTAGCTTATGCTCAAGGACACAACGCCTCCCCCATCGGAGCTGATATGTGTCTTCTGGTGCACGTTGGACATGAAGTCGCCTTTTCTGATGGTGTATTCTTGAGCCGCGAACTGCCCAGATCTGGTTTTGGCAGTAGCCCCCGCCCTTTGCAGGGCCGAGTGGGTTGCTCTCCAGATGCCCCCCGGTATGCCGGCAAGTATCTTGTTAACCCGGTCGAGACTGTTGGCACCGACTTCTGATATCCTAACGGTCATTCGTCAATCGCCTCCAGTTCCAGGCGGATCATGCCTAGCTCATTCACCGAAGAAGCCACCCTGTAGTCTCTCAGATAGCCATCATCACTATCGCTTATCGAGATCCGCATACCCTTCTCTGGCACTACTCCCCCCAAATCACTCGCGGCAAAGTGAACAACTGCCGTGACAAGATACAGCCCCTGAATCCTATCCCCACCAGTGGAAACCAATGCGGGCCTTTCGGATTCCTTTATACCCGACATCACCATGGGAATTCCTTCGTAGGTTACTCCATCATAGACAACTGTGTGCAGTTCGGCAAACTCGTCCAGGTTCAGGAACACGCCTTTGATATCGGCTTGCACCATGTCCTTGAAGCCACTCATGGGACAACATCCTCATCATCGAACCCAGGCAGGTCATCGTCTTCATCACCAGGTTCATCATCCGCACCATAGAAGTACTCGTCCAACACATCCACTATGTCTTCTTTCGACATCCCAACCTTGAAGGGAATGCCGCAATCGTTGAGGATTTCTCGCAGCTCGTCCATTCGCATGTCGGTGCTATAATGAGGAATCTCTTCCGTTTCATCTTCATCGATGATATCGTCTTCTAAATCAGTTTCTAGGGCATCGAATTCTTCGGTCGAATTATCTACCACTTCGCCCACGTTCTCCTCACTATGCCCTGTTGCAACTCCTTGAAAGGGGACTTCCTCAACAGCGTCTACATACTCGGCAACTCCAAGTGCGGCAAGGCGAGCAGCTTTGTCTTCCTCAATCTCAAACGGGGGATCACCGGCCCGTTTGCGTTCGGTATACCTG
>DMOT01000281.1 GCA_003456765.1 Bacillota bacterium | reverse complement strand
TGACATAGCTTTGAGCGAGAACGGTTCGGATGGTTGCGAGTCGTTTGTTTACGATCCCGAGAACCCAGTTCCCACAGAAGGCGGTGCGGTATGGGTTTTTCCCAAGGCAGGAATGATCCCGGGACCCTCTATTTCATCTGCTCACTTGCGGAAGGATGTTCTGGTTTACGATTCAGGTGTGCTGGAGAGTTCGCTAGAGATATGCGGCGCGCCGGAGGTAGAACTGTATGCGTCGTCAGATGCGCCTGATACCGATTTTGTGGCCATGTTGCTGGACGTGGATGAACGGGGTGTTGCCAGGTATGTTTCAGACGGGATAGTCAGAGCAAGGTACAGAAACGGTCTTGACGAGGAGGAGCTTCTGGAGCCTGGGAAGGTCTATTTCTTCCGCATACAGATGAAAGGGTGCGCCCATTCCTTCGGACCTGGACATCGAGTGCGGTTGATAGTGACGAGCTCAAACTTCCCCAAGTTTGACCGCAATCCGAATACGAACGAGTCTATCTACCATGCCAGGCAGATGCAAAAGGCAGTGCAGACAGTATATTGCGAGCCTGCGTTTCCATCGGCGATCGTGCTTCCAAGGTTGAGCTGACACCAGCGCGCGGGCATCGGAAAGCTGCGGTCGTTGCCAGGGCGGGGCAGTGTCTCAAAGCTGTGCTCATCAATGCTGCCAGCGAACGACGTATGTGCGCTCACCCCAATTGGTTAAGATGTAAATATGAGCCTTATTCCTGTATACTGGTACTCAGGTCGATGGAACATGTCTGCTGGACTACCCCCTCGGAACTCGAGGCAGAAAGGAGAATGGGAATGCGACATCGGCGACGAAGGCTTCTGCTTGCAGCCTTGTTGATTGCGGTTATGGTTATGTGCGGCCCAACTGTGCATGGTAATGTAACAGGCAGTGAGACAGAACCTGCAAATCCGGACGAGATAGGTGTTGACGAGAACCAAATGGTTGAGGAAAAGCGCCCCTTAGTCGTTGCCCACAGAGGAGCCTCAGGGGCAGCCCCTGAGAACACCATGGCAGCTTTTGAGCGTGCGGTCGAGATGGGCGCTGACATGATTGAGCTGGATGTTCATGCAACCGAAGACGGACACATAGTAGTAATCCACGATGCTGTTCTCAATCGGACTACAAGAGGAGACGTGAGAGGCTCGGTTGTGTGGTTCACCCTCGAGGAAATCAAGACGCTGGATGCAGGGTCTTGGAAAGGGACTGAGTTCGCCGGGGAAGAGATCCCTACGCTGCACGAGGTTCTTTCGGCATTCAAAGGACGGACCAGGGTCCTGATCGAGATCAAGGGGAAGAACATAGAGGACAAGGTTGTGGATGTGATAAGGGAGACGGGGACAGAGGAGGATGTTGTCATACAGTCCTTCGACGTCGAAGCCGTTCGGCGCTGTCGCGAGCTCCTGCCCGAGGTCCCGGCTGGCGTGCTTTTCAGTGCGCCGCTGCTCTTCGGAAGGTCGTCTTTCAATGACAAGGTGATCGCAACAGCACTTGACGTCAAGGCCGATTTCGTGGCAGTGGGCCACAAGGCAGCAACGCCCGAGCTGGTCGCTTTGGCGAGGGAAAATGGACTTGATGTCTTCGTTTGGACTGTAAACAGCAAGAAGGATATGGTCAACATGATTGACGTGGGCGTGGATGGCATCATTACGAACCACCCGGATGTTCTTATGGAGCTTCTTGGTGAGTGATTGCCCTGGTCTGCCGGGTCGAAGACTTGAACTGACAGCCCGGGAGGCCCTGATACGACTATGTTTCAATTGATTGATCTGATAGCAGCCATTGGTTCTTGCTTTGTCGGCTGTTTTTGTTGCACCTTCGATTTTCGCAAAGAACCGATGGCTTTGCTATATCCTCAAAAAATGGCGGAGACTACGGGATGTCAACATATCGGGTCCCGACTGTGGACGAATTCAAAGAGAGGAGATGGAGGGTATCAACTATGAGATAGTGACAGATTCCTCCGCAAACCTTACGGACGAGATGATTGAGCAATACCGTATTCACATTGTCCCGCTGTCTTACAGAATCGGTGGAGAGGAACGCTACAGCTATGTAGAGGGCGAGAAGACGGACCTCAAGCAGTTTTATGAGAGATTGAGGCAAGGCGAGGTAGCGGAGACGTCTTTGATAACCGTGAGGGATTGCCAGAATGTATTCGAGAGCATTCTTAAGGAAGGGAAAGACCTGCTTTACATCGGGTTTTCATCTGCATTGAGCGGCACCTACAACGTTGCTGCCATGGTGGCACGGGATTTGCGAGAGGCTTATCCGGGGCGGAAGATATATGCTATCGACTCGCTTGCAGCTTCAATGGGCCAGGGGCTCCTGGTTTACCATGCTGCAGAGCAAAAACTCGCTGGCAAATCAATCGAAGAGATTAGAGACTGGCTTCTTGAAAACAAGCTCCGACTTTGCCACTGGTTCACCGTAGACGACCTGCTCTACTTGAAAAGAGGGGGAAGGATATCTGCTGCAGCCGCAGCCATAGGGACAATCTTGTCAGTAAAACCGGTAATGCACGTCGATGATGAGGGGAAGCTTGTTCCCGTGAGCAAAGTGCGGGGCAGGAGAAAGTCGCTCGCGGCGCTCGTTGATGAAATGGAGAAGACCTGCACAGACCCGACTGAGCAGATGGTCTTCATATCCCATGGCGATTCCATGGAGGATGCCCGGTATGTTGAGAAGCTCGTCCGGGAGAGGCTGAACGTAAAGGATGTCAGAATAAACTACGTTGACCCAGTGATAGGGGCCCATTCGGGACCAGGAACAGTTGCCCTGTTTTTCCTCGGCACAAAGAGATAGTAGTGAAGTGCCTTTCTGCATAAGCCGCCGGACTGGGGCCAAGGACGGCCACAGCGTTCTATTTGCGGTCAGATGCTCTGCTGCCGGAACCGAGTTCTGCGCGGCGGAGCATCGCCTGCTTGTGATACTACTCACATGGGACCCCCGTAGGCATCCAGAATACCGGTTTGCATACCGTGCACGGCCCATACCATCGCCAAAGGGCCTCGGCAAGCGACATAGGGATGCGGCTTTGAGCCAGGTACCGGCAGCCGTCGGCATGGTACTTCTTGCCTGTAAGGGTTACATATACGATGGTGTGAATTACTTCTGCCAGCGGTCCCCATAGCCCCCGGCCCGCCTCCATGGCCTCATGCTGGAACTGGGCGAAGGCGTCGGCATACTTCACATTCGGCGGGACTGTGTACGTAAGCGCGTATCCCTCCAGGAGCAGGATGGCGTTGAACATGCATTCCCGGATTTCGTCCTCGGCTAGACTTGTCGGAGGTGTGGTCCATACGTACGCAAGCTGGCGATTGTAGATATCAAACTTGTCCACGTCCGCCTCGAGCCAGACCC
>DMOT01000049.1 GCA_003456765.1 Bacillota bacterium | reverse complement strand
CATCTGAAGAATACGGCAAACATAATGCTAAATGATTACATTAATAGACGTAATCGTATTTCAATTCTTCAGATAGTTTCACATATCCTCCTTATTTCAGCAGAAGTTGCATAGAAGGCTTGTGGGAGCAGGGTTTCCGGCGTGCTTGTAGAGATGTTCAAAAGGTTTCGTCGAGGTCCCCGCTGGATGCATCCTGGGGGCGCACCTGGTAGGCTTTTACTGCTTTTCCTCCCGCATCTAGTTGCCTTATCTCATTGCCCATCACGCTTATGGCATCTTCCAGCAAGGCCTGGTTCTCGCGCTCAGCCTCGAGAATCTCCTTCATTGTGCGGGCTATTTTCGCATTGAGCGGGCAACCGAAACCGGAACCGAGTTCGGGATGGCGGCATTGGTGAATCTGGCTGCCATCCCCCACAAGCATGGAGATGTCATCGATGAGACCTGAGATTCTCAGATCCAGGGTTTCAATCATCTGGATCAGCCTGCTCTTCTCCTCAGTCGCCCAGACGAGCGAATCGATATCGCTCTCGATTATGGCCTTGCGCTGCGCATGCGAGAGCTCGAGCAGCTGCTCGTACCGTGTCAGCTCTTCTGCTCGGCATGTGTGTATCCGTTCCACCAAAGAAGCAGTATCAGGAAACGAACTAGAACCTGTCAATCTAGCGGCCCCCATTCATATTCCCACCCGGACGTGCGCTCCCGGCCGACTGTCCCCGATATTCCCGAACTGCCTCGGCCCATGCTTGACGAAGTTCACGAAGCATCTGAAGGACCTCGTCGATATGCCCTGCAGACCGCTTTATGTTCGCCTCGATCAGCCGGTACTGCATGTACTCATAAAGGCTGAAGAGGTTTTCGGCTATCTCTCCAAGCTCCATATTGAGCGAACCCATCAGTTCTCCCATAATGTCCTGGGCGCGAGTAAGGTTGTTGTGGGCAGCCTCTCGATTCCCCGCGGCGAGATCTGCTTTGGCCTGAGTTGCAAACCGTATGGCGCCATCGTAGAGCATGAGAACGAGATTTTCGGGAGGCGCTGTTTGAACCTGCACTTCCATGTATCTGTTGTGAGCAGTCGCGATCATCCTGACTTCACCTCTCCTAACCTGATGCAGGCTGTCACCATATCCCCATCGAACTAAACTGCGAATCCATCCACATCTGTTGCTGGTACATAGCAGCCAGAGCCTTCTCCATCTGAGTGTACTGCCTCACCAGCGATTCCTTTCGCTTTTCGAGGCGAGCCTCCATCTCTTGTATCCGACGGTCTATCTCCCTCGTCTGGTCCTTCAGGATGTTCTGGGTCTGGGATATCAGGCCCGATGTACTCTTCACAAGCTCATCGATGTACTTTTCATACTGCACCGAAATGCCCTGCTCCGCCTCATTGAAGAGCCGAAGAACAGACTGAGGGTCAGTGCGCAGTGCCTCCTTCAGCTTAGCCTCATCTATCGTAAGCGCCCCTGTCCTGGAGCCAGCCTTGCCCGGCGCTCCTGTAGAGATGCCTATCGCAAGGAGCGAGTCGAAGCCCTTGGGCTGTCCTTCCACAGAGACCATTGCAAGACGCCGCAGCGAAGTCTGAATGCCACGCACAGCCGAGTTGCCCTGAAGGGCCCCGGCCGTCTTCGTCTCTTTGTCATACGCCGTAAGGCTTGACAGGAGGTCCATCGTGGAGCCGTACTGGTCAACAAACCCCCGGACGGCATTGTAGGCAGAATCCACGTTCTGCGAGACTGTCAGAGTAACCGGATCATCACTCACTTCCCTGAGATCGAGTGTGACATTAGTCAGGACTCCGGAAACTGTGTTCGACGCAGAGGAAAGCTGGACGCCTCCTTGCACACCATCGATCCTGAAGAGGGCGTTCTTTCCGTATTCCTGCTCGGCACCGGCAAGGCCCACAGCAGCAAGGAAGTTTCCGCCCACATCATCCATGGTTATCGTCAGGCCTCCCGTCTCCTTTGACGTGAGCACGAGTCTATCAGACAGACCGTCATAGGCTGCGGTCACATTTGCAGTCGATGCATTGATCCGGTTTATGATGTCGTTTATGGCATCGCGGTTGGCATCGTACTGTATGGCGACACCGTTTATCTTGAACATGCCCCTGGTCGTAGCGCCGTCAGCCAACGTCAGCTTGAGCGCATCCGAGGCCTCATTTACCATGATAGAGTTGTCGGCTGCATCATCTCCGGACATGGGCTCAGCAGTATCGGTTATGACGAATCTGTCATTCGCCTTTCCCTCAAGCCCCGATATGCGAACCCTTATGACTCCCGAATCCAGCCCTGCCGCTTCGTTCATCTTCGCCTGAAGTTCCGCTGCAATAAGCTCCATATCGTCGCCGCCGGACAGGGCGGAAGTAGTGTACTCTTCGCCACGGTAGGTGAACGTGACAGTCGTCCCCGCTTCCAGCGCCGTCGCCAGTTTGCCCTCGACCTCGCCCTCTGCGACTCCGCCTGTAATGGAGTGGGACATTCCCGCAGCCAGCCTGGCCTTGTTCAGCGCCGCCGTAGTCCTGGCCACGCCTAGCGCACCATAGCTAGTAATAGTGTCGCCAGCGGGAATCCCGAGAACTTTGGCTGCCGTGAGGAAGTTGCTTGTGTCGCCGCCGCTTCCCAGACGAATAGGCTCGGCATCGGGCTCAGCCCGGAGGACTAGCCTGTTTTCCTCAACAGAGGCCGTAACGCCTGCACCTGAGTGGTTGATCTTCCCAAAGATCGAATTGGAGTCGGCATTGTCGACGCCATCGCTCATGACCGTATCAGCGTCGATGCGAATCGCCACACCATTAATGGTGAACGTGCCGACAGTGGGCGTAATCGCAAACCCCGCCTCCGACAGCTTCACACCCAGATCCAGCTCTCTGCCCACCTGGCGCCCGGAAGTCACCCTGGTGGACGTGGCCAGTTGATCCACCCATATCTTGTACACAGAATTGGCCGCGCCCGGTTCTGCAGCCGCTGTAAGCAACTTGTCATCGGAGGAAGAAGCCGATTTGGCGTTCATCGTGCCGGCAAGCTTCAGCGAAGAAATCTTGGACTTGAGGTTCGAAAGACGCGTGGTTATGTCGCGCCACGCATCAGATCTGGCCTTTATCCTATCCTGCCTCTTTTGCATCTGAAGCACGGGCCTGCGCTCGATCGCTATGAGTTGCTCAATAAGCTGAGCCGTATCATAGCCCGACGCCAGCCCCGAAATGCGGAAATCCCCTGCCACTGCCACTCACCCCTCGATCAAGCTTCCTCGCCGATTATCCCGCGGGCCATCTCAGTCATCTTGGCCACCAGATCAAGCATCTTCTCGGGCGGAATCTCCCTCAGAACTTCCCCGGTTTCCATATCTTCAAGCCTTACCACTATCTGTCCAGTGCCCTCATGAACCGAAAACTTCGCCTGAACCTCAAGGGCTTCCAGAGCCCTGTTGGCTCGCCGCACCTGGGTTCTCACGTCCCCCTTCACAGGGGTCTGCCAGTTCCGGGACGTTCTTGAGACTTGCATGTCTATGGAAGATACACCTGATATCCTTTCTGAGCGCATAGACAACACCTCCGTGCCCAGCCCTTTGATAATGCGAACGCCGCAGACCACGCAATAACGCAGAGCCAAGACAAACGGCTCTGCTAATGTTATCGGCATCTGCGGCAAGGAATTTATACCTCAAGCAGACTATTTGGCTACTCGTTTCCTCCCAGGAGCTTCTCGATGGCGGTCACATCTTCGACCGACGCAAGAGAAGCCTCTCTGTTCTCGCGCTGGATCTCCTCGTAGACCTCGCGACGGTGGACAGGAACGTGGCGCGGAGCATCGATGGCCACCTTGACCGAGTCGCCCTTGATCTCAACGATAGTGATCTCAATGCCATCGCCTATCATTATGCTCTGCTTGGCCTTCCGTGTGAGAACAAGCATGTTGTCTATCCCTCCGTGGATATCGGTTGCCGGTAACATTCTCCACGAGGGGCGGATACACCTTCAGGTTGCCGACCCATAGGTGCTGTCCCAACTTGCGGTTGGCGGCCCCGGCAGGGCCTTTGACATGGAATCCTCTCAAGTCCCGCCGCTGGATCGCCTACACGCACAGGCCAATTCAGTACATGCGCCGCGAGAGGGTGCGATCCGAAACTGTGAGCGGGCAATCGCCCTGGCCAGTGGGCAATTAGATGGCGAATACGCTTCGGCAGAACCTCCCTGGCCACACGACCAACCACATAGTGGGACAGCGCGTATGGCTCGCTACACTAACCCTGCCCCGTTGGAGCCTGCTGGTATAATAGGTATTAGAAGCCTTTCATGAGAATCCGACGAACCTGCAAGTGGCTTCCGCTGCACATATGCACGGAAAGCCGATCCGAGGCTTGACAGAGTATCCAGATTAACAGGAAGGGAAGGGTGTTCGGCTTATGAAGAAGCTGGTAGTCCTGACCGGCGCCGGGATCAGCGCCGAGAGCGGAATAAGGACTTTTCGCGACTCAGATGGACTATGGCACGACTACGACATCATGGAGGTAGCGAGCCCAGAGGGATGGCGCCGGGATCCGAAGCTAGTCCTCAACTTCTACAACGAGCGAAGAAGAGGCCTTTACGAAGCCAAGCCCAATGCTGCCCATCTGACACTTGCCGAAGCGGATGAGGAATTCGATGTGCACATCATCACCCAGAACATCGACGACCTGCACGAGCGTGCAGGCAGCACCAAGGTTCTGCACCTTCACGGCGAGCTGAAGAAGGCGCGTTCTACAGCTGACCCATCCTTAATCTATGACATAGAAGGCACCGAGCTCAACTGGGGAGACAAATGCGAATTGGGATCACAGCTAAGACCCCACATAGTCTGGTTCGGCGAGGCTGTGCCGGCAATGTCTGAAGCGGCAGAAATCGCTCACAGTGCCGACGTTTTCGCAGTAGTGGGCAGCTCCCTGGTGGTCTATCCTGCAGCAGCGCTGGTCCAGTTCGTTCCCTCTAGCACACCTGTTTTTGTGGTAGACCCCAAGGAAGTTGCCGTTCCCTCGTGGCGGGAGATCACCTTCATCCGCGACAAGGCCACGAGGGGAGTGCCAAAGATGCTGGAGGCCATCAGGAACTTGAGCTAGGAGTCGGCGTGCAGGGATTACGTCATATGACGTAATCCGCCGCAACTCGCTCCAACCTTACTTGTTTTATGAAGTCGGCTACTTTCACGTGCTCAGGATGGACCTGATAGCG
Source organism: Bacillota bacterium (assembly GCA_003456765.1). GTDB lineage: Bacteria > Bacillota > DTU025 > DTU025 > DTU025 > UBA10085. Next base: position 2,457 of record DMOT01000049.1, on the reverse strand, counting down.
TTCTAAGGCAGCTTGGTCCTGAAAATCGGCTATGAGTACTATGTCGTAGTTGCCGGGCAACTCGATTGCGTTGATGCCTACCTCCAGGTCCACTAGGCCTTCAATCTGTCCGGCAAGGGCCTCGAGCCCCTCCTTGATTCGGGCAGCATTATGCTTCTTTGCAGCGCCGGCAGCCTCGTCTGCAAGTCGCCACATGACTACATGTCTTACCACTTTCCTAGTCCTCCTTTGATCATTTGCTAGTGGCGGTGATGTGAATCTGGGTCTAGTCTATACCTTTTCTCCATTCTCGGGGATAATGATTATCTTGAACCGGTGTGTGCCAGGGTCAAATCTGCATGCTTCTACTAATCCGTCGATAGGGCACATGACGCGTCCACTGAAGTCGGGGGATGTGCCCAGATCCTGGCCACAGCGCACCTTGTCGCCCGGGGCAACAGAGGTTCCGCCAGTCGCTTCAACTTCGATCATTATGGGCGCCTCTGATTCCATGCCATTCACAGCTGGACTCTCCTCCGTCCCGCCCTTGTCAGGAGACTCGCAAAGCCTCCTGACAATCCAATGATACGATGCCCTCCAGGGGTGATTTCTCCACTCGTCCTTGAAGGCCTTTACCTGACGCCTCGTTCAGGCCATCCTACAGCCGACAAGCCGTCCTCTTCGGGCTAACCAGTCTGAACGCGGGAGATTGTGTTGCCTCATTAATCCATTTATGGTAGGCTATGTGTGAAATGTTCGGGTTCCCAACCTGTTCCTCCGAGGTGAATCGCAGATGTCCTTTCGCCAGCATATCGAACATGTAGTTCCAAAGGCTCTTTTTGAAGACACAAGGAGCTGCCCTCGCGGGATCGGCGCTTATCTGTTCCTTGTAACCAGTGGAACCCAATCCATAGGCGGCATTGCCAGAGGCATTGACGCTCATCGTCATTCTGTAAGCCCTCTGCTAGCGCATCTCGAATCTACAGGATGGGTTTCTGATATCAGCACACCACGCTCCAGAATGAGGAGGTTCGTGGCCACATGGCCAATCCGTGTAGAATCAGAAATCGCAAACCTGATCGAGCGCGATAGATGGAACGTGACGCGCGCAGGCGAATGGCTCATGACCTGCTGGCTTGATTACCTGGTGGCGTCATCGAACTACCTGGACCATTCTCGACCTTCGTGGTTGCTGAACTGGCCAACGGGAAGTCGGATGGAATTCGATCGGGAATACAGAGAGTTGGGTGTGGCCTTCGAATTTCAGGGTGAACAGCACTTCGAGGCTACCGATATGTTTCCCAATGAAGAAGACCTGACGCAGCAGAAAACTCGAGACTACATGAAAGCGGGAATAAGCTTCTACAACGACATGCAGCTGGTTCCAGTCACAGCTCATGATCTCACACTCCGAGGCATGGTAGGAAAGGTTTCTGGGCTGCCGCTCCGGCACTACAGACCCAAAGGCCCGATTGCCAAAACCCTGATGCAAATAGGCGAGAGCTATATCAGCTACTGGGAGAAGAGAAGGCGTCAAAGAAGCAGTTAGGTGCGGGCTATCGACTTGCATGGGCTCGGAGCCGTTGGAGTCTGTGGCCGAACTGGATAGGCTAGATCAAGTGTCCGCAATGTAGAGCCCAACTTGGCTCTGCAGCTTCGCTTGCGGACACGGGCTTTTATGCATGGCAGGCGGAATGGTTCTTTGATTATGGGGCTCTCAGACGGCAACGATGGCATTAACTGGTTTGAGACAGTCGATGTGTCGATTTACTCGACACGTTTTTCGGGATATGTCGAATAAATCGACCCTTTGAACGTACAAGTCTACATCAACGCTATTGCCACCCATGTAACTGGTAGTGAATGCCATAAGGAGGAAGATCCTAGAGCATTCACCCATGCATAATCACACCGTTGTTCGGCAAAGTGCCATCTGCAGGACGAAATCCCGGTCTTTGAAGGGTTTATGGCGATTTTCTCGACCATGGCAGTCGAAAGAATCGCCATATCATTTTTTTAGTGTCGAAACAAACGCCATAACCCACTAATTGGCACCCCCTGCCGCAGCCTTGCTGCCCGCACACCTCTTCTAGCATCCGAACCAGGTTCAACCCTGTCCAGCAACTGCTTCAGCAACTGCTCCACCACTAGTCAAACTGAGCTACAGGATCGAAAAACCCATCACACACCACGCCCCCCTGCAATCCTCCCATCAGCCTGACCTGCCCGGACGAGTTCGCTGAAGAAGGTGGTGCCAGTGATGGAGTTCGTCTGGCGCAATAGCTCAATGGCGTCCATCACATCATCGAGGGCCCTGTGCCTCTGCTGAGCCCGGATGCCGCGTGCCCTCGTGAGCTCCTGCAGCCTCGCTGAACCAAAACCATATCTGCGCCAGGGAATCTCCCTGCATGAGCATACCCATGGCTTAGCCTCTGCCTCCGGGAAGATTCTGCAGACGAAGGGTCGATCAAATGAAGC
>DMOT01000135.1 GCA_003456765.1 Bacillota bacterium | reverse complement strand
TTCCCGGTTACCGCCGTCCTGATGTTCCTGGCGGTTTTGGGTATTGCCGGCGCGCCCGGGCTCAATGGCTATGCCAGCAAGACTCTGCTTCATCATGCAGTCAGTGAGGCGGCTCAAACGGGCTCGCCCTTGATGGTTTGGGCAGAGAGGCTATTCCTGTTGGTAGGGGTGGGCACAGCTGCTTCCTTCGCCAAGCTTTTCTATCTTGCCTTCCTGGCCCAACCCACAGAACTTGAGATCTCGGGCGGAGAATCTCGGCGATTCTACGTGCCCATGGCGGTAATTGCCTCTGTAATGGTGGGGATTGGGCTCCGTCCGGAGCTCTTCCCCAGGGCCCTGGCGGTGCCGGCAGCTCAGGCGTTGGGCATGGAGACTGCTGCCGCCTCCGTGGCCGGCCTTTCTATCTGGAATACCAGCGATGTCGTGGGCATGCTGATCACTTTGGGTCTTGGTATAGCAGTGTGCTGGGCTGGACTGGCCACCGGAGCATTTCATTGGACGCCTCCTCGCTGGCTGACACTGGAGGGCCTGGCGAAGATCGTCGGCCAAAGCCTGGCTGCCGTCTTCCGGGCGGGAGAAGGCTACTATCGCTCGGCAATCGCACTTGTTTCCACGATTGGCAGCACCATCACAAGGCGCCTGCTATCGGCCTGCCGCAGGCTGGATAACTCTCGGGATGGCACCATCGGCGACATTACTCTGGCGGGCATTAGTGCCGACGCGGCAATCTTGCTCGTGGTCCTGGCTATCCTTATCGTGCTATGTGCTTGCCTTGATCTTGGCTTGCCCAGCCTGCGGCTGCCCGTGTCTTTCCGCTGATATCAAGTAGCCCCCTCTTCGAGCCATCGTCAGGGCATGGGATGAACAGGCAGACCCGTGCACGTCGGGGCTCGACTTGGAGGCAGCATACTGGGGCATGGTGCTAATGGCGCTTGGTGAGTTCTCAGAGGGCCGAGCTAACGATGTTCCTAAGAGATGGCCGGGTTCGCCCCGAGCGCGGCGGCCAACGGGGGCTGTCGGCGGAAATGGCTAACTATTAGTCACATTGTGATCGCAAATGACTAATTTGTGAACGGTGGCGGTCTAAAAACCATACACTTCCTCACACGCTAAGCTAATATATGGAGATATGCGCTCGTGCATAACCATATACCTCCGGAAACTGGATTCATATACCGCCTTATGCCCAATCATTCCAGGAATATATTGCCTCATTACCTCGAGTGACTAGAGATTAGACCGGGCCCGTCTAAGAATTATGCATTCCCTCTTAAGAAGTGTTCAGATTCTAGACACATGCCACGAACACGAGCCGGCGGGCGCTTTGCTACAGGTGTCTTGAATGCATAAAGCGATCTGGCTCGCAGATAGCCGAGGGCAACCCATTTGTGGGTTGCCCTCCATACCTATCGTTTTCGCTTCGGCATTCTTGGTATTACGCGCTCTCGCCTGGGTACACAGCGTCTTCAACTATGCGCTTGATCTCTCTTCTGGCCGCATCATTCCCGGCATCGGGGGCCTTCTTCAAGATCTGCACTATCTCTTCTGCTGCCTTTCCTGATATCGTGCCAGGATAGGCTTGTGCATGGGCGGAGAGGGCTTTCAATGCCTCATCGCGTACAAGTCCGGTGACGCTGTCGTAGTGGGGAGTGTTGTTCGTCCCCAGAAGAAGTCCGCTTACAGCCCTGTTGAATCGGAGCTTCGCCTCGTTTGAGAAGAGCGAATACGGGTTCATTTCAACAAAGGCTTCCCATTCGGCCGTCCGGCGGCCCAGTTCCTTGATGGAGATGACTAGGGCGCCGTCGACAAGCCATGGCGTGTTCCTCTCTACATCGTCTAGCTCGAGAAAGGCGACTGTTGAAGGAGGAAGCATGGTGCCGAATTGCTCAGAGTAGAATCCGGGGCGCGGTTCCACAGTCCACAGTCCTTCGCCGGCGTAGACAGTTGTAAGGCCGGCAGTTCCGAACGCGTGTGAAGTGTTTCTGTCTGCAGCGATCTGCGGAAGCCGGGCGTAGGCTGCAAGGATCTCGTCTGTGCTTCTAGCTTCGGTAATGCCTGCCAGACGCTCAAGCGACTCGGCCTCCCGGCGGGCAATTCCAAGATGGAAGTCCCTGAATGCCGCAAAGGCGTACTCCCGGATTGCGGGAGGCGCCTTGTGGAACCTGGCCTTGTAGTCAGAAACGGCCTGTCTCACGGCACGGGCAGGATCAGAAGAGTCTATTGACTCAAGGTATGTGGCGTATGCGTCTGGATTGAGCCACGGCATCACATCGACAGATGCGATTTGCAATTCGCCGTCAGAATATCTCCAGGTTGTCCGAACCATGCCCACCGAGTTGGCATGGTAGATCGCCCATATCTTCTGGTAGGTTACAAACTGCTGCGGGCCGCCCTCTCTCGCGGCCGGCGCGAGCTCTGCACCGGAGACGTCGTCAACGAAAATGTCCATCGGTTTGAGCAGGGTTCCCGACTCTGAGTAGTACGCTTCGTAGGGATCCGGCTCGCCAGGCTGCTCTGGTTTGCTGAGCCCGAGCAGGGTGCGGCCATGTCTGGCCTTGTCCACGACCTCTAGGGTGTAATGATCAAGGCTACTCATTGAAAGCTCCGGCCCCGCGGCGAGTTCCTCCGGGTCTACCAGTAAGCGCACATTTCCATCCAACGCAGATGCGATGAAGAAGTTGGTGATCCCTCCTGACCCGCCAGTGGGGATTGACACAATGATCTCGGACGCGCCTTCTCCGTCGATTTCGCCTAGTAGAAGTGACCCGGGATACCCGGCGCTTCGGTCGCCCAGTGCAAGAATCATCTCTTTATTCGTTGCGCCATCTATGACTACGACGTCGTGCGACTGGCAGAATGGACCTCCGAGTTCAGACTCATTGCCTACGAGGAGGATGGTGTCGGGGATGCGATCGCCTGTCACATCTGCCTCGGTGCGAACGTGGACGATGCCTTGTGGCGGCTGCTTGCTGCTGGCAAATCCCCTGACGGGAATGGTCAGCAGAACAAGAACGGCTATCGATACCCTTGCGATTCGGTTGAATCGGGCAATGTTGATATGCATATCTCTTCACTCCAGCATGACAAATTTTGCTATGGCCAAAAGGCTTGCTATACATAGATTATAACGGTAATTGCAGGCCGACTGAGGGGTATGTTATGGAAAAGCAACCGGCCCAATTGCGGGCGGAAAAGCAAGGCGGTCTTCCGCCGTGACGATGCCGGCCGCAGGCGGCGTGTGGGTATTGGCGGCGAACATTGGTTCTTCTGCCCTGGTTGCCCGGGCAAGGGTGAATGGGGAGAAGGCCCAGATCCATACTCTTGCCCGCAGGAGGGCATACAAGAC
>DMOT01000331.1 GCA_003456765.1 Bacillota bacterium | reverse complement strand
GATGCAGATATTCCGGCGCTTTCGCCTGCAATCTACGGAGTCATCGAGGACCAGTCGCAAGATGTCGTGATCGACGTGGGCGGCGACGATGACGGGGCCCGAGTGCTAGGCAGGTTTCGGAATGTGCTTGAGCGGGCCGGATACGAAATGCTGTATGTGGTTAATACTCGCAGGCCTTTTTCATCGACGCCTGAGGAGATAGTCAACATGGTCGTTGCGGTTGAGCAGGCATCGAGGCTCAAATGCACAGCCCTGGTGTCCAATACGAATCTGGGCTCAGAAAGTTCTGTAGAATTGGTGAAAGAGGGACTTGATATTACGCAGCAAGCTGCAGAAACCTTGAGAATACCGGTAAGATTTGCAGTGATTGAGAAGGGAGTGGCCGATTCCTCCAGAGCTGATTTAGTCAATATGCTGCGCACTTATGGGGTGCCCGCGTTCGAAATGGAACGAACCATTTTGCCTCCCTGGGAAGGAATTGCACAGTCATGAGTGGTATTACACAAGAATAGAAGTATCTACTGAGGCGGGGTCATGCCCCGTACCGGATGAATCGAGCAAAGGAAGGGATCTCATATGCCGGCGAAGCGATCGTCCTCAGGCAGCGCTCTCTCATGGATCCTTGCAGTGATCCTGATAAGCGTGGCCGCGGTCGGGGTTGGCTGGCTCATCGGGCAGCAAGTGCTGGGCTGGATTAATCCGAACCGAAGCTCAGTATCTGAGCAGGGCTCAGAAGATACTGGCGGTTACAGCTATTATCCCTGGAGCGGCTCGGATGGAGCGAGCAGTGATACGCAGCAGCCGACAACTACTCCCGACATCAATCTGCCTGTGAGCACTCTGCCTGGAAGCAGCACGGCCGAGGCCCCGACGTACGGAGTGGAAAGTCCGTCTACTCCTGCCAACAGTGTTGGCACGACAGAAGGTGTGGTCTCCAGTCCTGTTGCCAAGAAGTTCTACCGCGTGCGAGTGGGATCTTTCGGCACCAGAGAGGCGGCATTGGCTGCTGCCAGCGAGCTTGAAGCCCAGGGCTACCCGATCTTCGTTACCGGCGGCGGACCATGGTCTGTTCAGGTTGGGGCATTCTCACTCAGAGAGAATGCGATAGCACTAGGCGATACCCTTGCTAACCAGGGTTATGACGTTACCATAGTGGAATAGGATCAAGGCGTGATCGATCAGGGTCTTCTTCTGTGTAGTAGCTGGAGTCGTGAATTCCTGGCCCGAGCATAGCAGATCGGCAATGATGTTTGCCCTGGATTTGCCAGTGTTCTCAGGGACGTGCGGAAACGCCCGGTCATTGTGGCAACAACGCATTGCGTCATGGTGGTTGAAGCGGAGCGACAGGTAGCGGCGATACGGGCCCGGCCGGGGCCGGAGAGGCATGGGCCGGGCCAATTGTCTTAAGGACGCATGTTTTGACATTGCGGTGTAGTGGAGGGAACAAGGTTTGAAACTTGCAGACATCCGCGATTTATTAGGGGCGGAGGTTCTTGTGGGAGAGGACAAGCTCTCCACGGTTGAGATCGACATGGCGTGTGGCTCTGACCTTATCAGCGATGTGCTTGCCTTCTGTCACGATAATACTCTTCTCTGCACAGGGCTGGTAACCCCGCAGATTATCCGGACAGCTGAGATTGCCGGGCTGTCCACCGTAATATTTGTCCGAGGCAAGAAGCCCGATGAAAGCGTGATAGAGATGGGGAAAGCTGCCGGGATTCCCATGCTTGCAACAGACCTTCCTCTGTTTGAAACTTGTGGTCTGCTCTTTAGCGCGGGCGTCGGTGGCATTCATCTTCGCGCCGATGGGAGCAGGCGATCAGGAGAGATCTGATGGTGTACCGCAAGGGCGACAATGGACAAGCTGTGGATCCTGCGGGAGTTACTCCATGCGGGGAGGCTCGTCCTACCTCCGAACCGGTGCTTGAGATGAGTTTCGAAGTTGGCCACTATGATTTCGCTGCAGCTGGCGAGGCGGCTAGCAGGATCAAGCAGGTTCTCAGGAAACTGGGGATGGCGCCTAACGTAGTCCGTCGCGTAGCAGTGGCGGCGTACGAAGCTGAGATGAACCTGGTCATCCATTCGGTAGGAGGAAACATCCTTCTCAATGTCGATACGGAGAAGGTAACGATCGTTGCTTGCGATGAAGGCCCGGGAATGCCGGATGTGGGCCTGGCAATGCGGGAAGGCTACTCAACTGCGTCGGACGAGATAAGGGAAATGGGGTTTGGGGCCGGAATGGGGCTTCCCAACATGAAGAAGTGTTCTGATTCGTTTTCCATAGAATCCGAGGTGGGACGCGGGACGACTGTAACCGCATCAATCAAGATAGCGTAGCCCAATGAAGCAGCCAGAACCCTGGCAAGTTCGCGTTCCATGGGGAGGTTGAACTGGGCATGGAGAGCCGGTTTCACTCAGTTGCACTCCTCGAGGAGAAGTGCAAAGGCTGCACTAACTGCATTAAACGCTGCCCGACTGAGGCCATCAGAGTGCGCGAAGGGAAGGCTGTAATCAACGCTGCCAGGTGCATTGATTGTGGAG
>DMOT01000061.1 GCA_003456765.1 Bacillota bacterium | reverse complement strand
GTTTCTCACAGGGCCCGCTGATGGAGTCTTCGGGCAGCCCCACACTGGCCTGAAATGCTCGGACCGCTCTGTCGGTAACCGGCCCGAAGACTCCATCAGCGGGCCCTGTGAGAAACCCTGCAACCGCCAGGCCTTCTTGTAAGTCACGCACTTGTTCGCCGATTATCTTAGGTTCGCACAGCCACAATCTGTGCAGCTCGCCGCATTCGCAGAGTTGGGCGGATTCAGAGCCTGTGTCGGGGATGACGCCTCCGCCTTCTCTGCTGGGCGATGAAGAACCAGCTTCTAACTGATACCCCTGTGATAGCTGCGAGAGCTTCGTTTCGTTGGAGGGGAGCGCTGCGCTTTCTGCGTTGCCGAGCTCGTCGCCAATCTCGCCGGGAGCCTCTTGAATCTGCGGGGAGTACCCTCTGGAGAATACAACGGCGCATATGATGCCGGTAAGAATCAGGGTTGCCAGGCTCAGGGGAAAACGACTGCCTCGACTGTCTCTCTCACGGCTTCTTGCCAATGCAAACCACCCACTAGAAGTCCATATGTGCCTAACATAGTCTTTCCAGCAACATCATGGTTAACGCATGCCAGAAAGCAGGTATGAGGAAAAAAGACTAGAATACATATTCGAACAGTCAATGATGGCCGGCCAACTGCCGACACAGCTGAAGGGGGCTTATGGATGCGGGGAGAGATGCGGGCAATATCAAAAACAAGGCCCGAACCGGGCGCAGAGCAGATCGTAGCGCCGATTCCTCAGCCGGGAGTGGGAGAAGTTTTGGTCAGGGTGCGTGCGACGGCCATTTGTGGCACTGACGTCCACATTTACGAGTGGGATCCGTGGTCGCAGGCACGAGTAAACACTCCCAGGATCTTTGGGCATGAGTTCTGCGGGGATGTTGTGGAAGTCGGAGAGGGCGTAACCAAGGTCAAAAAGGGTCAATTCGTATCTGTAGAAACTCACACGGCATGCGGTAAGTGTTTCTACTGCCTGACTGGGCTTGCTCACATTTGCCAGGATGCGAAGATCATGGGCATAGATAGGGATGGATGTTTCGCCGAGTACGTTGTTGTTCCCGAATTCAACTGCTGGATATGGGATATTGACATATCAGACGAGGTGGCGGCAATTCAGGACCCGTTCGGCAACGCAGTTCATACAACTCTTGCGACTGACCTTGTCGGCAAGACAGTCCTCATAACAGGAATGGGGCCCATTGGCCTGTGCGCTATAAGTGTCGCCAAGGCGGCCGGGGCAACAGAAGTGTACGTGACTGATGTGTCTGACTACCGGCTCGACCTGGCTCGCAAGCTCGGGGCGGACCTTGCGATCAACCCGAAGCGGGAGGATCCTGTGGCGGCTGTGCGCAAGGCCACAGGTGGGGTGGGAGCAGATGTGCTCCTCGAGATGTCGGGAAACCCCAGCGCCATTGTTCAGGGCTTTGACGCTTTGCGAAAGGCCGGTTTTGCGTCGCTGTTGGGAATTCCGTCTGAGCCGATCAAGTTGGACTTGGCCGATGCCATTGTGTTCAAGAGTGCTACGGTGCAGGGAATCAATGGCCGCAGGATGTTTGAAACGTGGTTCCAGGCGAGGTCGCTGCTTAAGGCGGGCCTTGATATTACTCCTGTGATAACCCACAGGATGAGTTTGTGGGACGACTTCGACAAAGGAATGGAGCTCATGATATCCGGCCAGTGCGGCAAGGTGATCCTATATCCGTAACCGCCTGAGGCCGGCTCTTTGAGGGAATTGGGCGGGAGCGCGGCATTGGCCGCTGGTGCTAGCTACACTCTTTGAGCAATGCCCGACGCAGCATTGACCGCCCCTCCGGGAGGGATGTTGTTTGCCAGAAGTAACCTATTCTGAAGAGACACTTAAGGCCCAGGATGGCACCGGACTCTTTTGCCGGGTATGGAAGGGCAGGAGTGTGGACGGTGAACCTGCTCTGAAGACACGTGCCACGATTGTGATAGCACATGGGCTTGCGGACCATTCTGGCAGGTATGAGCATTTTGCAGAGTTTTTTGCCAGGAAGGGATATCTGGTTTACGCCTATGACCACCGCGGACAGGGGAAGTCAGAAGGCGTACGGGGGCATGTCAGCAGATTCTCGCAGTTCTATGATGACCTCTGGTTTGTGATCCGCGGGGCCAAGGGCCGCAATCCGGGGAAGAAATGCTTCCTGGTAGGGCACTCAATGGGCGGTCTGATTGCGGTGGGATATGCAGCCAGACGTCCGAGGACAATTAACGGCTTGATAGTGACGTCGCCCTGTTTGGCTCTTCGTATGAGAATCTCGCCGGCAAAGAAGGGTTTCGGCACGTTCATGTCGTGGTTCTTTCCGAAGCTGGCTGTTGACACAGGGATAGCCGCAGAGGGGCTTTCACATGATCTGGATGTAGTAGAAGCCTACAAGAAGGATCCGATCCGCTATCCCAAGATCACTACGAAGTTCTTTGTAGAGTTCGACAAGGCCATGAAGAGAGTGGAGAGTCTGGCTGAGTCGATTGTGACTCCGTGCCTGTTCATGCCCGGAGGCGATGACCCGGTCTGCTCCACAGACGCTACGGTGAAGTTCTACGAGAGTATCCCTGAGACTACCGACAAGAAACTGATAGTCTGGGATGGGCTTTACCACGAGATCTTGAACGAGCCGGAGAAGGACGAAGTGCTTCGTGCGATGGCGGAATGGATTGCAGAGCGGGAGGGCAAATAGTGCCTGGGCTGAGCGAGGATGAGCTCCAGCGGTACAGCAGGCAGATACGCCTTGCCGGAGTGGGCGAAGCTGGTCAGGGGAGAATCCGAGCTGCCAGAGTCTTGGTTGCGGGCGTTGGCGGCCTGGGTTCTCCTGTTGCTCTGTACCTGGCTGCAGCCGGGGTGGGCACCATTGGCCTTGTTGATCCGGATGTGGTGGAGCTTTCGAACCTGCAGAGGCAGATAGCCCATACCGCCTGCGACATCGGGAGGCTCAAGGTTGATTCTGCAGAGGGAAGGATCCTGGCCCTGAACCCGGAGGTGCAGGTTGAGAAGTGGGCTATGGCGCTCGATGCTGATAATGCGGGGGACTTGGTGGGGCGGTATGATGTAGTGGTGGACGCCCTGGATTCCATTGGAGCAAGATTTGTGCTGAACGACGCTTGCGTGGCTGCGGGGAAGCCTTTTGTTCACGGAGCAGTCCTGGGCTGGACTGGGGAGGCTATGACATATGTGCCGGGCCGGGGGCCTTGCTACAGATGTGTGTTTGGGGTGGCGGAGGCGGCGGCAGGACGTGACCGTCGGGTCGGCGGTCGAGTGGAGGATGACGGAGGCGCTGGCCTTGAGGAGCTCCGCCCATTTGACCCGTCTCGCGTCGGTGTGCTGGCTACAGTTCCTGCGGTGATCGGGAGCATTGAGGCGACTGAAGTGTTGAAACTGAT
>DMOT01000172.1 GCA_003456765.1 Bacillota bacterium | reverse complement strand
GACTTCGGTCATGGAGGTTCTGCGCTTGTTGGATATTGCAGGCCCTGAAATGCTCAATGAAGAACAGACCTCGGTTGTGGCTCCAATCCGCAACTGCCGAAAAGAGGTTGTAGGCGAAATCACTCCATGTTTTGAGCTGACGGAAGGCCAATCATCTCTGGCGGTTTGACTGTGCGCTTTCGAACAAGGGACAAATGTATTGTGAGGGAATTCGGGTTGAACATGGATGTAGGTGGCAACTTGCGGTTTGTGTCGCACTCCGCGGAGCAAACGGCTGACCTGGGCTGCGGTTTGGGCAGAGTGCTGAAACCGGGGGACATCATATGCCTTGAAGGCGATTTGGGGGCAGGCAAGACGTGCCTTGCACGGGGAATTGCGCGAGGCCTGGGCGTAGATGCGGCATCGGTATCTAGCCCCACCTTTGTGCTTGCACAGGAATACCCTGGGCGCCTTAAGGTGTACCATCTTGACCTGTACCGGCTCACTTCCAGTGATGAAGTGGAAGATGCAGGCCTTGATGAGTACATCTGGGGTGGCGGTGTTGCCATCATAGAATGGCCGGAGGTGTACACCCCGTTGCGAGAGCATGATAGACTTGTTGTTAAGATCATGTACGGGCCAGGGGAACTTTGCCGAGAGCTTGTTTTCATTCCGCACGGGGAAAGATACCGGCGACTGTTGGAGGAGATGAGGACGTGTTGATCCTCGCTGTAGATACATCTACCATGGTTGGAGGTGTAGCCCTCATTGACGGTGGAGTGCTTGTAGGTGAGCACATCTTGAACGTCAAGGCGACACACTCCGAGAGGCTCATGTCGTCGGTCAATGCTACGCTTTCAGGGGCTGATATCGTTCCAGGCGACCTTGACGCCATAGCATGCGGAATAGGGCCTGGTTCATTCACAGGAGTTCGTATAGGTGTGGCTGCGGCCAAGGGCATATCGTACGCTCTTGGGATTCCTTTAGTGGGTGTTTCGGCACTGGATGCCCTCGCATACGGGCACAGCCCTGGATTCCGAGAGGTGTGGTCCATGATCGATGCACGCCATGAGCGTTGCTACTCCGCGTGTTACAAGCCTTCCTTGAGCCTCAGGGCGGCAACGCGGATATCGGAGTATTCTGTGCGTCCTATCTCTGAAATCCTTGGAGCGGCAGGCCTGGATGGGGGCCGTGTCCTTTTCACGGGAGACGGTGCTCTTGCATACTCTGACGCTCTGCTTTCTGCCCTTCCTGACCGCGGAGTTGTGCCCCCGGCGGCTCTGGGGATTCTCCGTCCGGCGCAGGTAGGGATGTTGGGCATGGAGATGCTGGAGCGCGGAGAAGGTGGAGATCCCGCCCATGTAGTGCCCATGTACCTTCGCCCCACTGAGGCTGAGGTCAAGTTCTCCCGGAAGGAGATTCGGCCGGATGGAACTGCCTCCCTCGCCCATGAGTCTAAATGACATAGACCAAGTGTTGCAGATCGAGCGCCTGTCATTCTCAATTCCATGGAGCAGGCACGCATTCGTAGACGAGCTGCTGAGGAATGAGCAAGCCAGGTATGTTGTGGTGAGAGACCCGAACGGGGTTGTGTTGGGATATGGCGGGATGTGGCTCATCCTTGACGAAGCCCATGTAACCAACGTTGCAGTCCATCCCGAATACAGAAGACAAGGGATTGCGCGTGCGATCATGAAGTCGTTGATGGAAACCGCGGTTTGCCTGGGGGCCACGAGGATGACTCTGGAGACGAGGCTGTCAAACCTTCCTGCCCAGGAGCTTTATCGGAGCCTGGGTTTCGTGGCAGCCGGGGTCAGGCCCGGATATTACATTGACGATCATGAAGATGCTCTGGTGATGTGGCTTGAAGACATGCCCGGGCGCCTCGCGATGATTGAGGATGAAGGGAATGCAGCAGAGAATGAATGAACGTGGAATTATCCTTGGCATCGAGACCAGTTGTGACGAGACAGCAGCTGCTGTCGTGCGCCAGGGCCGTGAAATGCTCTCTTCGGTAGTTGCGTCCCAGATAGAGGTGCACCGCAAGTTTGGCGGGGTTGTCCCTGAGATCGCTTCTCGTCGGCACGTCGAGGCAATCCTTACAGTAATCGATGAGGCTCTTGGGCAGGCGGGGATCGCCCTTGAAGATGTTGACGCCGTTGCAGTGACTTACGGTCCGGGCCTGGTCGGCGCTTTGCTGGTTGGCCTTTCGGCGGCAAAGGGGATATCATATGCCCTGGGGAAGCCGCTAGTATGCGTAAACCACATAGAAGGTCACATATATGCCAACTTCCTTGCCCATCCTGACCTGGATCCCCCTGTGTTATGCCTTACAGTGTCAGGCGGCCATACCGAGCTCATCGCCATGCGCGATCATGGGTGCTACGAAGTGCTCGGACGCACAAGAGACGATGCCGCGGGCGAGGCCTTCGACAAGGTTGCCAGGGTCATGGGCCTTCCGTATCCGGGCGGTCCTGCACTTGAGCAGCTTGCGAAGTCAGGCAATGCGAACCTCATATCGTTTCCCCGCACCGAGGTGGAAGATAGCCCACTAGACTTCAGCTTCAGCGGACTGAAGACTGCGGTCATAAACTACATCCATAGTGCAAGGCAAAGGGGCGAGAAGATAAGCTACCCTGATGTAGCTGCAGGGTTCCAGAAGGCGGCCATAGATGAGCTTGTTACGAGAGTTCATCGAGCCGCAGCTTCTGTCGGAACAAGGACCATCGGGGTTTCGGGTGGTGTTGCGGCGAACCAGGCCTTGAGAGGGGCCCTGACGGCCCTAGCCTTGAAAAGCGCCCTCGAAGTTCACTATCCTCCGCTCAGCCTGTGCACTGACAATGCGGCGATGATAGCCTCGGCAGGGTATTTCAGGCATAGGGCCGGAGAGGTGTCTCCCTTGTCAACCAACGCCGAACCGGGTGCCGTGTTGACCAGTCTTCAGCACTGCAGCGGCCAGGCCAGAGGCAGCAGGATACACCGGGTGCCTGTAGAAATAGATTAGCAGGGTTTCTCGTTATTTAAGGAGTAGGTATTATGTCTGAAGTTGGAGAGCGTATGGCCAGGCAAGATGCCAACACCCAGCATTCCAATACGGGCCGAATCTGGGCTATAGTCATAATTGGAGCCGTGGTTGCATGCTGCGTGCTCTTCTCCCACTACACATCTCTGCCTGCGGAAGATGGGCTCTTCAATGTGCTCATTTTGGGCGAAGATCTAAATTACACCCGTGAGGGTGATGTCGTTTCGGCGCCGGGCAGGATGGATACTATCCTGTTGTTGTCAGTAGCCAAGAATTCACGTCAAGTGTCATTGATTTCTATTCCCCGGGACACGCTTGTGAGATTCCCCAGCGGGAGCAGGCGCCGGATAAACTCCTCTTTTGCAGAAGGAGGGGTGGACCTAGCTCGCCAGCTTGTTTCAGACCTTGTGGGTTTGCCTGTTCACAGACATGTCACTGTGGACTTTGGAGGGTTTGTCGACTTAGTAGATGTGCTGGGAGGCGTGGAGATAACGGTCGACAGGCGGATGAAATATGTGGACAGGGCAGGTTCATACTCCGTTGACCTGGAACCCGGCGTTTATCATATGGATGGGGAGACGGCTCTCAGTTTTGTCAGGTACCGGCAGGATGCTTTGGGAGACATATCTCGAACCGTGCGCCAGCAGGAGTTCGTGAAAGCGCTCATCAGGGAGGCTGCGACCTTCCGGGCCATCTTTGCCTATCCAAAGATTCTGCGCATAGTCGACGAGTATAGTGATACTGATCTTACGACCAGAGAGATGATTTCCGTGGGCTGGCGTCTAAGGAAGCTTCGGTCTGGCATGATAGACTCTGCAACGTTGCCGGGCCGCTTTAAGGGCGCTTACTGGGATCCGGACACTGAAGGCATTGAGGCGCTCGTTCGATCACTTCAAGATTCTGCACAGAAATGAAAGGAGAACCGCAATGCGAATAGATGTTTCACTGGTCCCAGGAGAGATCTTGGCCAAAGACGCATCTCGATCGGTAGTTGTAGTAATCGATGTCCTAAGAGCTACGAGCACAATTGTAACTGCACTGGCTTCTGGCTGTGAGGAGGTTATTCCTGCAGAAAGCATAGAGGAGGCCATAGCGCTTGCCAACGGATACAAGAGATCCGACTATGTGCTTGGAGGAGAACGGCGGGGAGTTCCTGTTGAAGGGTTTGATCTTGGCAATTCTCCGCAGGAGTATGATGGCCCGAGGGTAGCCGGGAAGAAGATCATCATAGCAACTACCAATGGCACCAATGCCATTACGGAGTATGGGGTCGCACGAGATATTTTTGTGGCGTGCTTCCTAAATGCTGATGCCGTCATGGAGGCATGCAGAGCCTACAAAGACTCTGATTTTGTCCTGGTCTGCTCTGGGCAGGACGGGAGGTTCTGCATGGAAGATACGCTGTGCGCAGGGCTTCTGGCCACAAGGCTCGCAGAGGAGACGGGTGCGGAGATGTCAGATGCGGCCAGGGCGGCGTCGCTTCTGTACCAGCAGCGTAAAGAGTCGATCGAAGATGAGCTGCTCCGCTGTGACCATGGCGCCTATTTGGTAGGAATTGGTTATGAGCAAGATGTAAGGTACTGTTCACGCCAATCGGTTTTGAGTGTTGTACCGAAGGTCTATGACAGAAGGGTCATAAGAAAGGCTCATGGTGGGAAAGAGGAGTGAGAGGTTTGCTGAAGGACGTCGAGAAGGACGGGATTGTTAGGTGGGAAGACGTCGCGGCGTCGAAAGGATGCCCGAGCAGCTTGAGGGCTGAGAAGGGCCCAGTGGCAGTCATCGAATGCCTTCAGGAGATCCCCTGCAATCCTTGTGAAACGGGTTGCTCGTTCGGCGCGATTTCTGTTGGAGACCCAATAACGAACCTTCCCGTGTTGGACGAGGAGAAGTGCAAGGGATGTGGACGATGCGTCGCAGTCTGTCCAGGACTAGCCATCTTCATCGAGGACCTGTCGGAGCCCGGGAATGAGGCCAGGGTGACGTTGGCATACGAGTATCTGCCCCTTCCGGAGCGCGGAGCCGCTGTACGGGCAACTGACAGGGCCGGACAGGAGATATGTGACGCGAAAGTTGTGGACGTCAAAAAACCTGCGGTCTTCAACAAGACAGCAGTCATCACGATCTCTGTGCCAAAGGATTATGTGCATGAAGCCAGGGGGATAGCCTCCCTCGGGTAGCCCACGGTGATTTGGTCATTTTTATATGTTCAGTGCCAGGCCGGTCCGTATTAGGTCTTTGGGCCGGCCTGCAAACTTGATGGGAGGAATCGGCCGGTGTCAGTGCAGCCCTCAACGCATGTTATCGACGATATTCAGGAGGTTCTAATTTCAAAAGAGCAGATAGAAGCCAAGGTTGCAGAGATGGGCGGGATAATATCCAGGGAGTACGAGGGACGAGACCTACTCTTGGTGTGCATCCTCAAAGGGGCCCTCGTGTTTATGTCGGACCTGATGAGGTGCATATCCATTCCGCTTAGCATCGATACTATGGCAGTGACGAGCTATGGGGCATCAACAGTATCCTCGGGAGTTGTGAAGATAATAAAGGATCTTGATGTTCCTATAGAAGGCCGGCACGTCCTCATAGTGGAAGACATTGTCGACACAGGACTGACCCTCAACTATCTGGTTTCAGCCTTGAAGAACCGGAAGCCTGCTTCCGTCAAGATCTGCACGCTGCTTGACAAGCCGGACCGGAGAAAGGCGCCTGTTACTCCGGACTACAATGGGTTTGTCATACCTGACAAGTTCGTGGTCGGATATGGCCTTGATTACAGGGAGAAGTATCGAAACCTGCCTTTCGTGGGCGTGCCCAAGGATTATGTATGGAACGAGGAGCATTGACACCAATGAAGGAAAGACATCATGAGAATCCACGCAGGCTTCATGGGGGCGGTGACCCCCGCTCATTCATAGACCAGGCGGTTTCTGCGATATCACAGCAGGTCGGTTCGGAGCGAGCCGTCTGCGGCCTATCAGGCGGAGTGGATTCATCCGTCGCCGCGGTGCTTGTCCACCGCGCCATAGGCGCCAATCTCACATGCATCTTCGTTGACAACGGTCTGCTAAGAAAGGGCGA
>DMOT01000303.1 GCA_003456765.1 Bacillota bacterium | reverse complement strand
TGCAACCCCCATCAAGCCTTTTAGCTGGATGTAGCGTATTCCATACTTATCCTTTTACCTGCTCATCCCGTGTTTCGGTTGCCTTTGAGGGGGGAAGTGGGCGTCTGATCAACTGTAGCCCTTCATAATCAGCAACATGCCGTGAGTAATCTCCGAATATCTTGATGTCGTAGCCCTGCTCGTTGTTGGTGCGGTAAGCCATGACGCATCCGCCATCACGTGCTTTCTTACATGCCTTTTCCCACAGCTTGTCGCGGACTAACGCAGAAGGTCTGCCCACAAACACTCCTGCCTTCAACTCCAACAACCATCGTGTAAGCTCACCGCGCAATGATGTTGGCACCTTCTCCAACACCAGAACCATCATCCTTCCCTACTCCCCTCATCACTGTCAGTCTGGTAGTTCATTCCTCCCTGAACAGAGCCAGCATTAGGGTCCCAAAGTCCACCTGGGAGAGCAGAGTCGTCTCCATCACAGGCCTCGGCATCCACGTCGCCTTCACTCTCTTGATCAAGCCCTAGGAATTGCACGGAAAACAGATTCGTCAAGTCCGATGCAACTCGAGACAGTAGCTTGGTCTCTCGAAATGCATCCCTGCAAAGAATGCGCGCCTGTCTCTCCACGTTGGGCTCGCCTAGAGCAGCAGCACTGAATGCGGCCGGTATCGTCGTTTCGGTTTTGTAGAGATCCGCAACATCATATACAAAGGACAATACTCGGCCTGTGTGAACGAAACCAAGCCCAGGTGACAACCCCAGGCTGATGACTGCCGCATGACATACCCCATAAAGGCACGAGTTCGCCGCTGAAAGAGCACGATTCACATCATCAGCTCCTCCCCAGTCGCCACGATTGTAGGATCTACCATGCCAGGGCACACCTGTAATCCTGCTAGCCTGCTGATAGGTTGTGCGCACCCTAGCTCCTTCCCGGCCTCTCACTTCCTGCATATTGACGTCTGCTGGGAGAAGCTCGTCAAATCGCATCTCATACATCCGCAGCACAACTCTCATGTGGAGTTCGGGATCTGCCCATGCTGTCGCCTGACGCATGAGCAGAGCTGATGATCGAGTCTCGCCAGTTCCAAAGGCATAGCATCGCACACCATGTTCGCCGCACCACAGAACATCGCAACCGTTTCGTGCAAGTGTTGCCATAGCTGAGTGAGTAATCGAAACACCGGGACCTAACATGAGTAAACTTAGGTTGGCACATGGAACCGCAGTTACACCTGTTTTGTCCCATACTGCAATCGCCTTGTCCTGACGGTCGATCCTACACTTCTCAACATACAGATAGGACCAGCTATCGCGAAGCTTCGGCAATTGCCTCAGGTCCTTCACCTGTGGACCTCCTTTCTTGCTCGCAGTTTAACCTACTGCAGCAACAACCTTCAATGCGTTACTGGGTTTCACATTGCTCGACTCACCGAAAGCAATCCGCATCCGTAAGCCTTTGCTGGTCCGATGCCGACACGCAGTGCATTTCGAAAAGCCAACTTGTCTACGACTCTCAACCGCCCATCAAACATCACGCCGTATACTGTGATTCTATCTTCTTGATCATCTCTCCATCGGCCATCATGAACACTTCGCATTTCAGTCTGGGCAACATCTGGAATCGTATCATCAGCGGTTGCCGAAAGAAGCTCGAACCCATTCTGCTCTGCCTTTCGCTCCAGCCAGTGCACTTGCTGGTCGCGGACTACAATCGGCACCCTGCGTCCATTGCTTTTTGGCAGACCAGCCTCTCTGTCGGCCTTGGTACTCGTGCCAACTTTCACGGTGGGATTGGCCAGTATGCGAAAGCGCAGGACATCGCCCGTGCATATGGCGTCATAGTGTGCGCCTATTGCTTTTACGGAAGGATTGCCTTCAGGGTCTCCGCAAGCATCATGCGACAGCAGGTATCCTTTGTCGACGAGAGCAGCCCACTCAGGTTCTGTCATGGACTGAACATATGCAATAATGCTCCCCTCATGTGGCATCATCTCCAGTCGATAAAGAACGCCGAGTATTGCACGGGCGCGGTTGGCGGCATTGATCGTGGGAAACCCTGACATCACTGTGCGGTGCATCTTCCTGCAATCACCCAGGTCCCTCCATACTTCCTTGGAAAGGGGGTTTAGCACTAGTCTTGACAGGTACATTCGCCCACCTCCTCGGCAGACAGAAGCCATTTAGCCGGATCAAACCATAGATTCTTTACGTAGCGTGGCGCGAATGATCGCCTTCCTTGCTCATAGCAAATCGGCACATCCATCCTCCGCTGGCCCTCCTCAGGGTCACACTCAACAACCAATCTGATCTGACTGGGTACACTGCGCTCACTTCTGGGCTCCCATGGGTAGCATCTCAAGGCTGACATGGGATCCTTGCCCACGAGTCCGTCGCGAAGCCATATCGGCTTCGAAGCTACATATCCTTTCCTTCCCAGGTAGAGTGGCCAAACGGGGTCTGCCAACGCGTTGTGAAGCCCTTTAAGCAAGTGAGCAGGTCCCCCCAGGGCCACGAGGAATTCCGCATCTGACAAGTAGTATCTGTTGGATGTGACACATCCAGGGCCGCTTCTCGAACCATCAGCACGTATGACATGGTATTTGCCCAATCCTGGCCAACTTCCACCGCCTGCGGTCTGATAATCCTTTTCGAGCCTGCCTTCTCTATCGACTCTCACAACCATGTCAAGCGCTGCCAGCTCTGAAATTCGACCCATATCGTCCCTGGCTATGCCTGCAGCAGCACACAACAACCCTATGAC
>DMOT01000079.1 GCA_003456765.1 Bacillota bacterium | reverse complement strand
GACACCGGCCAGTTCTTGATGAGCCTTGGAATTTGGCTCTTCGCCGGAGCTGTAGCGTTCCAGTTGATTACGCTTCCAGTTGAGTTTAATGCAAGCAGAAGGGCGCTGACCCTCCTTGCCGACGGAGGCCACGTCACACAAGATGAGGTGCCTGCCGTGCGGGCAGTGCTGCAGGCTGCAGCGCTCACCTATGTTGCGGCGTCGGCAGTTGCAGTGACTCAACTCCTGAGATTGCTCATTCTAAGGGGAAGCCGGCGTGACTAAGCGGCCTAAGTTCGGACAGGCGGCAAGTTCCGCCAGGGATCTTGCTGTCGAAGTTGTGTACCTGTGTGACCAGGACGGCATGTATGCGAATGCCGCCTGGTCACAGGCACTTTCAGGGAAGGAGATGGATCCGCGCGACCGCAGGTTCGCCATGGAGATCGCCTATGGATCCATAAGGCGGAAAGAGACTTTGGACTGGATGATAGATCAGGCTTCAACAAGACCTTCCCGGAAGATGGATCCCCTGGCGCGAGCCCTGTTGCGAGCAGGCGCCTACCAGCTGATGTTCATGTCGGGTGTGCCTCCGCATGCCGCGGTCTCCGAATCTGTAAACTCTGCCCGCCGCCTCGGGCATCGGGGGCTTGTCTCATTTGTGAATGCAATACTAAGGAGGATCGCGTCACCCGACTTCTCCCCGAAGTATCCCGACCCAAAATCGGATCTTGTGGGCTTCCTATCGGTCTCCCAATCCTATCCTGAGTGGCTAGTGCGGTCATGGATTGACGAATACGGGATGGATGTGGCCCGGGCAATGCTGGAGGCGGGAAACAAAGCGCCAACCATAGTGCTGCGAGCAAACAGATTGAGGATAGATCGGAGCGGGCTTTCACGATTGCTGGCTTCCAGGGGTGTGACCACGGAGCCCGGGCTCTATTGCCCCGAAGCCCTCAGAATATCCGGGGCCATCGATGGAGTGGAATCGCTGCCCGGGTATGACGATGGGCTATTCTCTGTTCAGGACGAGAGCTCGATGTTGGTAGGGCATGTCATGGGAGTCGACGGGCTGTTCGGCATGGGCGAGGAGCCAGCCCAGAACGGGCCTCGAGGAGAGAGGCCCCTCATCCTGGATACATGTGCCGCCCCTGGAGGGAAAACTGCGCACATTGCTGAATTGGCCGGCGATCGCGCGCGCGTAGTGGCATGTGATCCGTCAGCGGACAGAGTGCGCATGATCGAAGAGACCGCCGCGAGGTTAGGGCTGTCGTCCCTTGAGACTGTCTGCTGCGATGGCAGGGAGCTTCCGCAGGCGTACACGGGAAAGGCCGACGCCGTCCTGGTGGATGCGCCATGTTCAGGCCTTGGGGTTCTTTCTCGGCGGCCTGATGCGCGGTGGCGAAAACACCCTGGCGATATTGAGGAGCTTTCGGCTTTGCAGGCTGAGATACTCGATGCGGCTGCTCAGTGCGTGAAGCCCGGCGGAGTTCTGGTATACAGTACATGTACCGTGGGATCCCAGGAGAACCGTGGCCAGGCGGAACGGTTCGCCGCGCGCCATCAGGAGCTTTCTCCATCGGCCATTGGCCCGTACATGCCTTCAGACAGGGCTCGCGCCCTATGCTCTGACGAAGATCACATGGTCGAGCTGTTGCCGGGGATATCGGGCACCGACGGGTTTTTCATCGCAAGGTTCGTGCGAAAATCAGGAACCCATGGGTAGTTGTTGTACTCCTTCCTTCATCGTAATCTCCTTCATGTGACTTCCTGAGATATCTTTTTCCATGAATACGTGCCATCATAACTCCGATTTAGTTCTTTCAAGGCCAATCTGGAGCTTCTTTGACCTGTGTTTTGAGACAGGACTTGTAAGACGATCATGGCAACCGGCGTGTCGGCATGAGCGCCTGTGCCAGTTGCTAACTCCAGCATGTTTTAGCGCGAATACGTCGTGCTTGTGCCGGACACGTTAAACGCACGCGGGTCGGCGCGTTCATGTGCGCTAGATACGCCCGCGGCGAGATGGTGGAAGGATGCGGGCGTATTCGTCCAAACGCATATTCACTGCACTGGCGATCCTGGTAAGTCTGGCGGTACTTGTGGTGGCCGGGGCTGTGGTCGCAGAAATCTACGTGGCGCCAGGGTATGTAAGGGTGTTTGAGGGGCAGACCTTCAGTGTTGACATGGGACCTGTAGGCCGGGGCGCTGTTGTGGCCGATCCGCCCGACTCGCTCCTGATGGAGATAGCCATAGGGTCGAAAGTAGAGGTCACGCCAACAAAGACGGGCAGAATGCGGCTTGAAGTGAGGCTTTTTAACGCTATCCCGGTGAAGCGCCTTGTGGTCGATGTAGTGCCACAAATGCGGGTAATTCCAGGCGGGCATTCCCTCGGCATTCTCCCGGCTAACCCCGGAGGAAAGGTAAAGGGGATCATCCCCCTATCCCTTTCCCCCCCGCTCACCGGGGGAAGGCCACGGAGAACCCCCCCCGCACTTCCCCCACTTTTGGGCCCACCATCTCCCCCAAGCCCCCCCCCCCGGGACCGGTGAAAAGCGTCTCATCCAACCCCCCTCTGTCCCCCGCTGG
>DMOT01000255.1 GCA_003456765.1 Bacillota bacterium | reverse complement strand
TTGGGCAAACCTCGACGCACTTCCCGCATCCGGTGCAAGCTTGCGACGCCATTACCGGACGGCCATGCTCCATGCTCAGCGCCCCTTCAGGACATATGAGACTGCAAAGCCCGCATCCCGTGCACTTGCCGGGCCAGTGCATGACCTCTTGCTCGAAGCTCTGGCCTTCGGGATTGTGGCACCAGAGGCACATGGCCGGACAACCCTTGAGAAACACGGCGGTTCTTATGCCAGGCCCATCGTGTATAGAATATCTCCTGATGTCAAAAATGCTGCCGTAAGTCACGCGTCCCACCACACTATGTCATAAAGTAACGCGGCGCTGGCGGAGACGAGCCCGCAGGCGCGGAAAACCGCCTCTGCCTTGTGCAACCACTACCATTTTGGCATATCCGTCCATTAAGGTAAAGAGGGCACCCGGCATTGCATCAGCATATGGCCGGCCAGATGTGGCCTTTGAGGTACTGACAGGCGCGAGCCCAGGCGGGCGACCTAGCTCAAAGACTCAGGAGGCTTGCGCACCTCGTCCATTATTGCCTGAGTTGCCTGATAGAACGTCTGGCCCCCAGTCTTCAGTATCCTGGAGGCGTAATCCCTGAATTCGTCTTCATGGGGCTCTACAACAACGAAGCCTTCATCGGCATCTATGATGATCGTCTCCCCATCCACAGCTCCAGCCAGGATCCCGGCAACCTGCACCAGCGTGGGAATTCCCAGCGCCTCCAGAATCACATATGTGCTGGAGCGGGCGAACCCCGCCTCAAGGACGAGACCAAGCAGCATCCTCCTGTCGAGCATGACTAACTCAGATGGAAGCAGATCATGCGCGACCAGAACGCCCTCCTCAAGAGGGGGGCCTCCTTGCAGAAACACTGATCCGATGGGGCGGCCTTCCGGCGCAGAAAGCGTGCCAATGCCTGCCAGAGTAGAAGCGAAACGCAAGCCAACATCGTACACATCTGCAGCCCTCGCACGAATCACCTCTTCTTCTGATGCCACCAGGCCGTCCGCGATATCGGAAATAGCTTCGTTGACTGCTTGCAGAAGCGGAACCCCGTCATCGACCTTGTTGAAAACGGACACCTCCAGGAAAGGATCGGAAACGATAGCTTGCTGCGCCTCAAAGATGCTCGCGGCAGACCCTCCAAGCTCATCCGCGGCCTTGCGCTTGAGGGCTGTTGTAAGGAATGAGGTAGCGGCCACAGCCGCTGCCCACTTCTGGGTATCATCCCATCCGTGGCGATAGAGGACCGTCGTCGACTCGTGGCCTTCCAGGCCAGCGGGATCAGCCCG
Organism: Bacillota bacterium; assembly: GCA_003456765.1. Taxonomy (GTDB): domain Bacteria; phylum Bacillota; class DTU025; order DTU025; family DTU025; genus UBA10085. The sequence continues at coordinate 2,046 of DMOT01000255.1, read as the reverse complement.
GGCAACGTCGGCTCGCGCCTCCGGCAAACGCCTGGGCCCAGACACTTTGACGGTCCCTATGCATATGCCGCCCGCAACAGGAATCCCTGAATACACACGTCTCATGGCTACAGCGCATCTCCCCGCCTAACTCGATCCTCCAAGATCTCGATCAGCACACGATCTACTTCCTTCATGCCCTCGACATTCAACCGGGCAACATTATTAGCAGTCCTCTCAATCGTGGTGTCCACAATACCTTGAGCGTCATTGATTCCGCTGTCGTTCACTGCTATTAGCGCAGCCAGATACGCCTCGCACGCCGCAGTTCCCACTCTCAGGGCACACGTGCCCTTTGCTCCATCACAGACGATGCCTGCAGTATTGGCCAGCACAAGTTGCATGGCGCAAGCCGAGTGCATCCAGTCTCCTCCTAGAAGGCACGCCATTCCGGCCGCTGCCCCTGCCCCCGCCGCCACAGAACAACCGCAGAGCGGCGTAAGCCTTCCTGTCTTGCTACGGACAAAACTCGTTGAAAGCAGACTGACGGCTACAGCTCTGGCAATCTCCTCTCTTGGCTTCCCCATTGATTCACCAACGAGCGCAACTGGAATAATCGCCGTTATCCCCTGGTTACCGCTTCCTGCAGCACTCATCGTCGGCAGCTGAACCCCGGCCATTCTCGCATCAGAGGCTGCACTTGAGTAGGAACGTATCAGGAAAGCCAGGTCCTTCTCGATCTTCTCGTCCTTCATCAGGTTCCATATGGCCTTCCCCGCACCCAGCCCTGACCTGGATTCAGATTTCAGGCCGTACTCGGCGATGGCCATGTTCATCTCCACGCCCTGCATTACGTAGTCTACCTCATCAGGCCCTATCTCATCAGCGAGGCTGAGCAGAGTGGAATAATCGATCCCCTCCAGAAAATCAGCCGTCTCTGAACTCTCATCCGGGTCTGCCCCAGTCTCAGCCTCCTCACAAAAACTGTGAGCTCCGGGATCAGCACGCTCTCCCCTGGCGAACACAGCATTGCCGTCCACATCGACTCTGACAATATTCGAATGCTCGCCTTGTATGATGCAAGTAGCGGTCTGTGAACTTGACTCAACAGTAGCCTCTACGTACACCCCACTCCTGTTGGGCATACAAATCAGCTCTACGCGGCCTTCGCCGATCATGCCCCTGGCGACTGCAACATCCTGGGGAGTGCAATCACGCAGCACTTCCAGCCCGAGGTCGGCCTTGCCTGCTATGGCTCCCATGGCAGCCGCGAGCAAGTTTCCGGTTTCGCCGCCTGCGCCAGGCACTCCCACGTTCATCCCGTTCTTGTATATGCTGTCGCTTACACTTACACTTATGCGCTCTATGGACTCAGAACCCAACTCCTGCCTTGCCCGGGCTGCGGCCAGCGCGACCGCGCCGGGCTCCGTACAACCAAGTGCTGGAACAACTTCTCTGGCCAGAAACTCCTTCAAGGTTATCATTCCACACGTCCGCTCCAATCTGACGGTAATCCCGGCTAAGGGCTCTCGAAAACCCGTCCTGCCCACCAACGCCGTACAATTGGTTTATTCTTGAGTTGCACAGTGTTTCCCTCCAAACTCAAAGCCCCACTCTCAGGTTCTTCTGCAGTCATACAGAAGGCCAAGTAGACGTATTCTATGATCGACACTATGCATACTGCGTCGAGCAGGCACGCGGAGGCGTACATCTGGCCAAGTCCAACACGGACGGAGGATATATGCGAAATGAAGCGAATTGATAATTCACACTACCCTGATAGGAGGCGAGTCTTCGTGACCGATATATTCGATAAGGTCGTAAAGGGAATAGGCACGAGTGTTGACGCCGTTGGGAGCAAGACGAAAGAGCTCTGGGACCTCACTAGAATCAGGTCCAGAATCAGCGACCTCAAAGCCGATAAGCGAAGGCTCTTTGAGGAATTAGGCGAGACCGCATACGAGATGCTGGTCAAGAGCGCCTTTAACTTCGAGAAGCTCAATGCCAAAGCGGCAGAAATAGCCAGGATAGATAAGGAGATCGCCGAGGCTGAAAAGGAGCTTGAGA
>DMOT01000017.1 GCA_003456765.1 Bacillota bacterium | reverse complement strand
CTCCATGAGAACTGTCTCTTCGTCGAGGCTCAGGGGCGGAGGAAGCATTTCGTGACTCCCAATATAGCGGACCTGAGAGTCCCGAGCTACTACGAACCATCCAATAGCCCTCATGACGAGGAGCCTGATCGCCCACACTACGCCCTCTAGCCGTTTTCTCATGAGCAAGCCTCCCAGGAGCACTCAACCCGCGATCAAGATCTCGGGATTGAGCAGCGCACGATATTTTCCCGTGGGGCAAAAACTGGAGTTATGCACGCACACAACAGCTCTATCAGTTGATATCTCCTTTTTGCCGTCCATCACCCGGATTTCACTGGGCCGAAATCCAACCATCAGTCCCCAGGTCTGTCCCACGGAAGAGTAGGGCACCGCCCTGAAACGTGTAGACCAGGGGGAATCTGCAATTGCATAGGCGGCTGCAGCGAAATCGACGTCGCTTGCCCGAACCGAAGCCCTGATTCTGTAGGGCAAGATGGGCTCTATAGCAGAGTACTCCACGATTATCGCGGGAACCCCTGATACCGGATCTCTCAGGAGATTCCCGGTATCTATCAGGGCCGTCACTGAGACCGACTGGCGTCCGAACCTAATTGAGACAGGCACGTAAAACAAGCCTTCGCGCATTCCGCGATGGACGACCCCCCATCCTGCCTCAGCCACCAGGATGACTGTGGCTATGGCTGCAAGAAAAGAGAGTGGTCTGCTGCCGGAGGCCGTGGCATGAGCTGCCATGGCGGCGCCCCCTGCCATCAATGTAAGCAGGGATCTGTAAATGAGGGAGGTGACGAATTCTCGCAAGTTCATGCCGGAATATGCAATGCTCAAAGATGCTCCACTGGCAAGTAGCGCAATCGCCATTGACGTAGGTGATGCTAGAGCAACTACTTTCAGGTCGGACAGGGCCACAACAGCCACGAACGATACTGCGGTAACCAGAGCCGCCCCGGCCAGCCTCGGGGCCCGCGTCGGCCTTCGGCTTATTTGCCCAACCGCCCACAAGGTCAGAAACTCCAGGGCAAATGTTCCGCCGATCAGAAGGAGCAAAGAATCCAGGTAAATGCGAACCATTCGCGACGCCCCCTCATTGTATGATTGTATGCAGTTGTCCCCCAGATTCTTCTCAGAATATTGAACGGGCAAACCCTGTGAAGCTCCTACATGTTCGTAGTGTAGCATTGCGCGCCTTCGAACCGTGTCGGGTTGCACCGACACAGTGAACGAATGATTCCGGTACAGCTTGAGGTGCCTGCCTTCTTTATCCTCACCCTACGCGTTCGCCACTGCCCTGTGCCGCATGGTCTTGACGCGACATACCGGCAGCAAACCAGGGTGGACCCCTGTTATGATCAGTCCTTAAGGTATGTTAAGTCGGTCGGTTGATAGTGCGCCCACCCAGCTCCATCTGAAGCTCCTGAGCAGTGCTCGCCCTCCGCTGGGTGGGCCAATGTAGGTATGCTTGATCCAGGTGATAGGCGTTGGAGGAAGCTGACACGACATCAGACGGTCTGGATGAAGTGTTTCTCGTGAGTGACCTGCTGAGTTTCTCTACGGATCTAGCGGCTTCCTCCGAGGTGGACGGCACGCGACGCCTATTGTCGATTGAAGCCGAACTCATTCGGTGAACCCATACGGCGATACGGCTACACGCGGCACTCCAATCGATAACCCGCACCCGATTGGGCTGCTACCGTCGGCTAGGTCTCGATACAGTGGGAAGCCTTCCTGAAAACGATAGCTTCTTCACCCGTAGATTGGGGAGACCACAGGCAGGGCAGGGTGCTGCGTTTTCCCGCGCATGCGCACCGCCCGATCGCAGCGAATGTCCTACCTTCCGGGTTGCTTCTGGCTGCATTCTCCAGCTCAGTGCCAGTAGTTGTGAATGCCACCCGGTCAAGGTATGTTCTGGCCGTAGGATGAATATTCAAGGTGGTCTTGACCATGTGGCATGGCAATGGTGGAATATATCCGCGCCGATCCCCAACGGGGCCCACCCGAGCTCTGAGGGAGATAACCAGAAAAAAACCCGGAGAAGATCTGTGTAGCGGCGGCCGAGGTTTGCCCCCCCCAGTTGAGCGGGTCTGCAAGCGAAGTGGCTAATTTTTAGTCACTTCACAATCGTAAGTGTTCAATTTTTAGACCGGGGGGGTCTAGAATTTAGACGTTTTCCCGCCCGCCAAACCAGTATCTGTAATAATGCATTCCTGTATAGGTATTTGATGTCGAAATATGGCGCATACTTACAACTGTTGCCTTATCCTTCCTGGAGGATATTACCTTTGCGCCCTAGGGGTATAAAAGTTATACGGGGCCGGTCTAAAACTTATACACCTTCGCCCGAAAAGGGTCTAATTTTTAGGCCTTTCCCCCGAACATGAGCCGGTGGGTACTCTCCCTCGGCCGATCCCGATGCATAAACCGCCCTTCATCGGCAGTCGGCAACCCAAACACGGCTCCATGGACCTGTCCCCACATGCGAGCTGCGAAATGCAAGCTGACAGGCTCACTGGGGAACTGCAACCGCAATGCAGGTCAGCTGCTTCAGCTACTGGGAACTGCGGTACTAGCTGAAAACACTACGAGGCGCCCCCTGGCCGCGGCCAAGATGAGCGCCTCGCTATATGGCATGTATGTAATTTGACTGCCGACCAGTCTATCTTACTCGTCTCAGGAACGGAGGGATATCCAAATCGTTGCTTCCTGCAAGAGGCTTGATCTGAACACGGTCAACCCTTGTCCTTACAGGCTGGTCCGCCTGGATGGCATCGAATCCGGTGGCGATAACCGTCACCTTGATCTCGTCTCCCATTGAATCATCGATTACTGCGCCGAAGATCACTAGCGCATCCGGGTCTGCCGCATCTGCAACAGTCTCAGCGGCCTCATTCACTTCAAAAAGCCCCATGTTCGAAGACCCGGTGATGTTCATGAGAACGCCCTTCGCCCCATGTATTGAGGCTTCCAGAAGCGGACTGGCCGTGGCAGACCGAGCTGCTTCCAACGCGCGATTCTCGCCGCTTGCAACGCCTATCCCCATCAGCGCAGAGCCTGCATCTGTCATGATAGTCCGTACATCGGCAAAGTCGAGGTTTATCAGTCCCGGAACGGTTATCAGGTCAGATATGCCCTGCACACCCTGGCGCAACACATCATCTGCAATCCTGAACGCATCGAGTATGGATGTCTGGGCTTCCGCGACCTGCAGCAACCTGTCGTTGGGTATGACGATCAGAGTGTCAACTTCCTCTCTGAGCGCATCAATTCCCTGGTCGGCCTGGGCCATTCGCCTTCTGCCCTCAAATGAGAATGGTTTTGTTACAACACCCACAGTAAGAGCGCCTAGTTCCTTTGCGATCTCCGCGATAATCGGGGCAGCTCCAGTCCCCGTTCCCCCGCCCATTCCACACGTGATAAAGACCATATCCGCGCCATCCATCGTCTCCGAAAGCATGTCACGGCTCTCTTCAGCTGCCTTCTTTCCAATTTCGGGATTCGCACCCGCTCCAAGGCCCTTGGTGAGCTTCTCGCCTATCTGAATTTTCTGAGACGCATTCGACATTCGCAACGCCTGAGCATCAGTATTCAAGGCCACAAACTCGACGCCCTTAAGTCCTGCACCTATCATCCTGTTGATGGCATTGCTTCCGCCTCCGCCAACCCCGATCACTTTGATGTTGGCCAGATGGTCAACCTCAAGCTCTAGTTCAAACACCTCGCATCCCCCTTGCCGCTCGCCTCATGAGGAAAATATATCTCGAAACCATTGTCGCACTTCGCTCGCGAAACCTCCCGATTTGCGCTGCTCGCTGCCGACTGCGGGAATTACTGCAGACTCTCCCCAAACGCACTTTATCAACCCTACTGCCGTAGCATACGCGGGATTGTCCATCGCCTCCTGCGCCCCGTAAACGCCAACTGGGACCCCGAGGCGCGCAGGAAGTCCCAGAACCTCCTCGGCCACTGACACTACACCCTGCATCACAGAAGCGCCTCCCGTAACGACCACCCCAGCCGGCAATTGGCCGGAATATCCCGCACGGTCCACCTCTTCCTTCACAAGCTCCATAGTCTCATGAATTCTCGCCTCAATAATCTGACAAAGCTTCTTTCTGGATATGTCGGTGTCCGTCCCGCACGATTCGTCGTCTCCAACTGCGTCAGGAAGTGCAGACCCATAGTTCAGTTTGAGCCTCTCCGAATAGCCCACAGGCAATCTCATTACAAGCGCAATGTCATTAGTCACATGGCTGCCGCCTACGGGAATCGATGCAACATGGTGCACACTGCCCTCAATGCACACCGCAATATCGGTGGTTGCTCCGCCCATGTCAATCACGAGAGACCCCTGTTCCTTTTCGGATGACGTCAGAACCGCCTCAGCAGCGGCTATGGGCTGAAGTATTATCTGTTCTACTTCCAGTCCGATACGCCTTGCACTTCTGTGAATGTTCTGTATGGCAGTCGCAGACCCGGTAATGATGTTTGCGTCCACGTCCAGCCTTATCCCTGTCATTCCCACAGGCTTTCGTATCCCGGTGCACCCATCTATCACAAATTCCCTTGGCAGGACATGCACCACTTCTCGATCAGGGGGAATGGCCACAACACGCGCAGCCTCGAGAACCCTATCGACATCCTCCTGGGTTATCTCCCGATCAGACCTGCCAATTGCAACCACCCCTCTGCTACCGAGGGAGGAAATATGCGCCCCTGATGCGCTTGCCAATACCGAAACAGCAGCGCACCCCGACATTTCTTCAGCATGCGCCACGGCGTCTGAAATGGCCGCAGCCGCCGAATCCATGTCGACTATCACTCCGCGCCGCAATCCTGCAGACGGACCGGTGCCTTCCCCAATCCGATGTAAATTGTAATCGTCGTCTCTTTCTGAGACAATGACGTGTATCTGGCTCGAGCCAATGTCAAGCCCCACCTTGATATCGTTTTTCGCCAACATAGCTCCCCCCGCGGGCCCGTCCAACCCTCTCACATTATTGCATGATTCTAGAATCGTACCCACTTACCCTTTAGCGTAGTTGGGGATGCTTAGGAGGCCGCGATCGCCCCCACATCTATCTTCTGGCACGCCGCTCACCTGGGGCGGATCACCGGTTTTGCTTCAACACGCAAATCTATGTAATCTACCGGCGTTCCCTGTTCCCTGATGGAAGCAAGAATAGAATCGAGAACGCGCACCCGCGACTCCATCTCCTGAGCACCGCCAATGAATACCCTGATGCCATCTGTTGTTCTTACGACTATGTCATCACACGAGGAGACATCCACTTCCGATATGTTGGGGATTCCCTGCCTTAGCAGCGCTGCTCCCACTCGGGCTCCAATTGACACCTGGTATTCCGGTCTGACAGGCTCTCCTACCTCAACCCAAGTTGGAACCGCCCCAACCAGGAGAGGCACATCCAGATCTGTAATCGCCTCCGAAATGCTTATGGCATGCCCTTCTTCGTCGACGTCTATGAAGTAGCCTGCATATGGGATGTACAAAGCCGTAGTACGCTCCTCAATCGCAACACTGATGGTATCAGGGAGAATCCTGTACACCCTGGCCGTGCGTATCCTCGGGGTAGCCAGAAGCCTTCTTTCCATCTGGCCGGTCGG
>DMOT01000222.1 GCA_003456765.1 Bacillota bacterium | reverse complement strand
GGGTTGGTCTGATCCATAAACTGCGATAGCTGGCTGGATCCGAAGAATTCTCTCACCGCAGCCACTACCGGCCTGATGTTCATGAGCGCTTTGGGCGTTGCAGCATCGACATCTTGAATTGTCATGCGTTCGCGTATTACCCGCTCCATTCGTGCCAGGCCGATCCTGAACTGGTTTTGGAAAAGCTCTCCGACACACCGGAGCCTCCTGTTGCCCAGGTGGTCTATGTCATCAATCGTTCCGACCCCATATGGGAGGTTGACGAGGTAATTCACTGTAGCCAAAATGTCCGCCGGGGTTATGACCGTCAGATGCTCCGGCGGATACGCATTGCCAATAACCTTGACATGCTCTGTAGGCGCATTGTCCGGAGCGTTCAGGATCGCTGCTCTTAGGCGGCCTTGTTGTTCAAGCTCCCTAACGAGCTCAGCCCGTCTGGCGGTGATCTTCTCTCCTGCCTCAAACACTGGCCTAACACTTGCATCTACACTTTCATCAGCTAGACCCGGCCAGGAGACCTCTCCCGTTTCCGGATCTACAACTGTCATGGCCGGATTTGCGACTTCTCCCAGGCCCTCATGGAGAGGTTGGGCTAGCCTGTGGCCAATCAGCCTGTCGGCAAGCTCCAGTTTCTTGTTTAGCTTGTAGCGGCCAACCCCGGCCAGGTCGTACCTCTTGGGGTCAAAGAACAGAAACTCAAACAGAGACCTCGCGCTTTCGATCGCAGGCGGCTCGCCTGGCCGCAGCCGCTTATAGATCTCGATCAATGCCTCTTCTTCATTCTTTGTGTTGTCGCGTTCCAGCGTGTTACGTATGTACTCGTTTTCCCCGAAGACCTCAACGATCTCATCGTCGGAACTGAGCCCTGCCGCTCTCAGCAGAACTGTCGCTGGTAGTTTTCTCGTGCGGTCCACACGCACCCAGACAATATCAGAAGCATCAGTCTCGAATTCCAGCCATGCTCCCCTGTTCGGCCTGATAGCACCCTTATATATCCTTTTTCCCGAAGAGCTCTTGTCTACTTCGAAGTAGGCGCCCGGAGATCTCACCAATTGACTGACGACTACGCGCTCAGCCCCATTGATTATGAACGTGCCTGTTTGGGTCATCAGGGGAAAATCCCCCATGAAGACTTCCTGCTCTTTGACTTCTCCGGTTTCCGTACTGATCAGCCTGACCTTGGCATTGAGCGGAGCGGAATACGTAACATCCCGCCTCTTGCATTCTTCCTCTGTATGCTTCGGCTCGCCCAGAGCGTACCCGGTAAACTCAAGCACAAGGTTCCCGGTGAAATCCTGGACCGGCGAAATATCTCGGAACGCCTCAAGCAAGCCCTCTTCGAGAAACCACTGGTAGGACTTGTGCTGGATCTCGATGAGGCTGGGGAGTTCGATAACACTCGGAATCTTCGAAAACAGAACCCTCTCACGCTTCATCGGTGCATCAGCAATCTCACTGCAACCCACCTTGCTTTCCCATGGATTTCCGGACATACTGAATAGCGCGGACCTTCATGACCCTTAGTAGACACCTTCAGGCCAAAGCCGCGCTGAGATTAATAGTAATACGTAGACAGCACACAAGTCATGCCGTCCCAGTAGTGCCCTTATTCACGGTCACCCGAGCCGGGCACAGCTCCTAGCCTAACAGGGGCCAAGCCTCCACAAATCACAGCGCATCCAGTATACCCGTTCTCTTGTGACACTTAATTATGTTAACATGAACCACATGTTGCGTCAAACCATGCAGCTAGAGAGCTAGAGAGGTATGCACGCTGGCAGCAGCCGGCGCGAAAAGAGACGGCCGGGAGTAGGCTCGGCTATGAATGCCCTGCCTTTTCCCGGCACAAATCGCTGGTTCACTATGATCCTGCCCAGGCAGGCTACTTAATCTCGACTTCTCCTCCGACGTCAGAGATCTTGGTCTTGATCTCCTCTGCCTCTTCCTTCTTGACTCCCTCTTTGATAGGCTGGGGAACATTGTCCACAAGCCCCTTGGCTTCCTTAAGACCAAGGCCCGTAATCTCCCTAACCACCTTGAGCACAGGAATCTTCTGCTGGCCCGTTGACGTCAGGATCACGTCGAACTCTGTCTTCTCTTCCTCTTCAGGAGCGGCAGCGCCGCCAGCGCCCGGAGCGGCAGCCATAGCAGCCACCGGCATTGCAGCACTTACGCCAAACTCCTCCTCGAGATCCTTGACCAATTCGGCCAGCTCGAGAACTGTCATGCTCTTGATAGCAGCAAGGATTTCTTCCTTAGTAGTCATAGCACAATTTTCCTCCCTTTTATTGAGCCTGAACGGTCTGCGGATCTCCGCCGGCTTCTTCCATCTGTTGTCTTATGGCATCTAATGCCCATACGAGTTTTCGTGTCGGCCCGGCAAGCACATTGACGAGGCCGAATATCGGACCCTGCATCGCTCCGATCATCTTGCCAATTATGACCTCCGCGGGCGGCAAGGCCGCAAGCTCCGCGACCCGGTCCTTGTCGATCGCCTCTCCCTGTAGAACTCCAGCCTTGACCTTCAGGATCTTGCTCTCTCGAGCGAAATCGGCAAGTATCTTGGCTGGAGCAACTGGATCATCGCTGGAAAAGGCCACGGCAGTCGGGCCCTCAAGGTATGGTTCCAGCCCTCGGATACCAGCGTTGTCTGCTGCAATCTTGATGAGCGTGTTCTTGTAAACCTTGTAATCCACGCCCGCCTCCGTCAGCTTTCGCCTGAGTGTAGTCATCTGCGCTACGTTCAGGCCGCGGAAGTCAGTCAGCACAATGCAGCTGGATGAACTGAGTTTGGCTTGAATCTCTTCTACCGTCTTGACTTTCTGCGGTGTAGACACTATTACACCTCCGTTCACACGCACTCGACTTACTTGGTAACCAGCAATAGAAAGGGACCTCGGCTCACATGTGGCCGGAGGTCCCGCAAATTACTCAGATGCATTTGCGTCCGGAAGCTAGGCTTCCCTCCGGCCTCGGCGGGCTGACATCTCGTCACTTAGGCTGCGCTCATGCGACACTGCCACACTGCGCGGCGCCTGCTGTCTGGGGCCAGGCACATCTCTCTATTGTCAAAGTAAACAGCTCTACTTCTTGACCACCATCTGCACGAAAAGCTGAGGGCTGAGGCGCACTGAAGGTCCCATCGAAGGCGCCAACGCGACGCTCCTTACGTAGGTCCCCTTAGCAGCAGCAGGACGCGCTTTCACGATGGCGTCTGCCAAAACCTCAAGGTTAGACATTAGCTTCTCCTCTTCGAACGAGGCTTTGCCTATGGGAATATGGATGATCCCACTCTTGTCAACCCTGTACTCAACCTTGCCTGCTTTGATGTCATTGACTGCCTTGGCTACGTCAAATGTAACCGTTCCCGCCTTGGGGTTAGGCATCAAGCCCCTCGGGCCAAGAATCCTTCCGAGCCTCCCCACAACACTCATCATGTCGGGAGTGGCCACGGCGGCATCAAAATCGAGCCATCCACCCTGTATTTTCTCAGCCATGTCTTCCCCGCCTACGTAGTCGGCGCCGGCCTGTTCAGCCTCGCGTGCCTTCTCGCCCATTGCAAAAACCAAAACCGTCTTGGTCTTCCCAGTTCCGTGAGGAAGCACAACGGCTCCACGAACCTGCTGGTCTGAACGACGGGGATCTACACCCAATCTAATATGGGCTTCAATAGTCTCATCAAAGTCGGCCTTGGCGACCTCGCGTACGAGCTTGACGCCTTCGGCCGGTTCATACTGAGCCATTCTGTCGATCAGCTTTACCGAATCCCTGTATTTCTTGCCTCTCTTTGGCATAGAGTTTACCTCCCACGTGGTGCTAGCGGAATACTCTCCTCCCACGATTGTGGCCCGCCATGTTAGAGCGCGGGCTGCTCTGCACGGGTACGAATCTAGGCCTCTTCAACCTCTACCCCCATGCTTCTTGCACTGCCCTTGACCAGTCTCATAGCAGCTTCGATACTATTGGCATTGAGGTCAGGCATCTTCACTTCTGCAATCTGCCTAACCTGCTCCAGGGTTAGCTTGCCCACCTTGTCAGTGTCGGGTTCTCCCGAGCCTTTCTCGAGCCCAAGCGCCTTCTTGATCAAGAATGACGCCGGAGGCGTCTTTAGGACGTAGGTGTATGATCTGTCGTCGTACACCGTAACCTCAACCGGAATTATCGTGCCTACCTGATCGGCAGTCTTGGAGTTGAAGTTCTTGCAGAACTCAACAATGTTAATTCCCGTGGGCGCCAGCACTGGGCCGACAGGCGGTGCGGGACTGGCCTTCCCCGCGTTCAACTGCAATTTGACTACTGCCGCGACTTTCTTCGCCATTTAGCTGACACCTCCTCCCCGGCGAGCGCTAGTACTTCTCAACATCTGCAAAGTCGAGTTCCACCGGGATTTCGCGTTCGAACATAGATACCTGTACACGCAGCCTGCCCCGTTCGGGACTGACCTCCTGGACGATTCCGTCCAGGTTCTCGAAGGGGCCCGAGACCACCCTTACGGTCTCTCCGATCTCGAAGGCCACCTTTACCGTGGGCTCCTCCACCCCCATTTGGCGAAGGATAGTACGCATCTCGTCATCCGTAAGTGGAATCGGTTTGCTTCCGGAACCCACAAAACCGGTGACTCCGGGAGTGTTTCTGACGACATACCAGGAGTCGTCACTCATGACCATCTCGACAAGGACATAACCGGGGAACCTCTTGCGCTGGACAACCTTTTTTCGCCCATCCTTGAACTCTGTGACCTCTTCAGTCGGTACGAGCACCCGGAATATCTTGTCTTCCTTCTCCATGGTCTGCACGCGCCGTTCCAGATTGGTCTTTACCTTGTTTTCATAGCCTGAGTACGTATGAATTACGTACCAGCCCCTGCCGTTCTCCATCTCCTCAGTACCCACTTCCCTCATGCGGCTGCCTTAACAATCTGCTCGACTACGAAGGACAGCCCCAGGTCGACTAGACCCAGAAACGCGGTTACGATGAGCACGTACACGAGCACGGCTAGAGTCAAAGACCAGGTTTCCTTCCGGCCAGGCCACTGAACTCGCTTGAATTCAGCGCGCACCTCCCGAAAGAACTTGCCAATCTTGCCGAAGAATCCTCCCATGCGCGTGGAGAGAGTCGGTTTGGCTTCTTGAGCCATGAAATAGATCCCTCCCCTGTCAAACACGCCTAGATTATATCTTAGCGTGTCTCCTTGTGTAAAGTGTGCGCCCTGCAGAACTTGCAGTACTTCTTCAGCTCGATCCTGTCAGGGTCATTCCGCTTGTTCTTGATGGTCTGATAGTTGCGGTTCTTGCATTCGTTACACTGAAGGGTAATACCCTCCCGCATCTCGCTAAACCTCCCCATTGTTCAGTTGTGTCCCTGTCGCCAGAAGGCTCGAGCAGACACAGGCGACGCTCCGTGCCCGGAGCGCCCATAGTTACCCCTAAAAGTTATCATACCCCACCAGCACTGTCAATCCACCCGAAACACCGCCTAGCGTCGATAGTCTGCCGTGCGCAAGATGAATGCGGACATTGCAGCCCACACTGAAAGTAAGCTGCAAGCGCCAACCACGCGGTCATGCTGACAGCAGTCAACGCCTATGCATTTTATCGCAGGCTAGGGTGACTAATGTGCAGCCAGTGCACCTGCATCGACATGAACGGGGCAGATCATTCACGCTCAAGTATCATGGTGCCAGGCAATCCGCCTAGCGTCATCCCTCTCAAAGAACCACGCCTGCAGGTCTCATACACGGTTCCTAACAAGCCTTAGTCACTTCGTTCCATTGAAAAGTGAAAAGATGCAATGCACCGACCACGTAGTTGGTGAGCTCCTTCATCCCCACGATTCCTTTGTTCCTTTCTTGCATGGCTGATTATATCCACAGTCCCGCAAGGCGTTTTTAGCTTGAAGGCAATCTACCCCGCCCGGCTTTGAGCGGGCACAGGACCCAGCAGCTCCGGATCGCTGTCCCCTCAGCCTTATCCTCCAGCCTTTTGCCAGCTTTTCACAGGCTGAATCCTACAGACTCATCTACCGCCCTACTTCCATCCTTGCGTCTCCGCTTCTTTAGGCCTGCCAGCTCTCTGGATGATGCAGAGCTTCCCCGGTTAAGTTTGTCTGCCTGAACCGTCCGTTCAAGGCTCCCAGGTTATACAGCCTTCGGGCTTTCCCATACTTCGCAAG
>DMOT01000246.1 GCA_003456765.1 Bacillota bacterium | reverse complement strand
ATAACAGGCACACCCCTTTGGATATGTTTGCCCGCGATCACCAGCTTCTCATATGTAAGAGTAGTATCGAAGCCTACTACAACATACTCAGCTGATTCATCATAACCCTCATGGACTTCAAGCCCGAAGCGTTCCAGCTCGTCCACGAGGCTCTCCGTCCCCACCGCGTACACCCTCGACGTTCCCCGCCTGCTCAGTTCTAGAGCAGTGGCCTCTTGCGAGCTGAGGATCGAGTCGGTGCCTACAGGCCAGCCAAGCCTTGTCAGCTTCTCAGAGTAGAACTTGACAGACCTTGAAGAGTTGTTCGTCATGAAAAAGACCTGTATCCCCTTTTCCTCTGTCGCATCCCTAAGCTTCAAAGCCCCATTGATAAGCTTGTCACCCAGATATACTGTACCGTCCAGGTCAACCAATAGGCATTTAATCTCATCTGCCACCTGCGATATGACACCCCTCATTCAACTAGTAACCAGTATCTCGCGTTCGCACGACTCAGCGAGCTCAACTATGCAATCCATTTGTCTGCTGGCATCAAGCGCCTGATTAGGAAGGACGCTTCTCTGTTTCTACATATTGACATCAATTCCTCTAACTCTGCTCTGGAGAGATCACACCACTTCATCCGGCCCGAGAGAAGACTCCTCTTCAGCACCATCATCTGCAAGTCCGGGACGCTCCTCCCCTGCCTGCGAGTCTAGGCTGCGCCCGCCCGCACTCTCCGTCTCAGGCTTCAGCTTCATCCAGAGCAAAGGCGTCATCACCGCACTTGCAATAAGCGGCACGACGAATGGCGCCCTCGGGCTGACCGCATTCCACAACAGCCCGCCTACATAGGGCGCAGGGAGCGATATTAGTCCAAGGCTCGTGGAGAAGAGGCCGAATGCAGTTCCGCGCATCTTGAGCGGAACCACTTTCGAGATGAGGGAGTTGTAAGCAGGGCTGAGCAGCGAAGCGCCCACGCCGTAGAGAATCCACACGACGATAAAGTGGGGGTATGCCTTGCCAAGCAGCATTAAGACTAAGGCCACTGCATGCGTGCCGTGCCCCAAAACCAAACCTGCCCGCTCGCCGAATCGGTCCGCAAACCATCCTCCGACAGGCAAGAGCAGCATCATGGCGCCGGAGAAGAACGAGCTCAGAGTGGCAATCTGCGTGTTGCCCAGGCCAATGACATTCCCCAGGTACAAAGGCTCGAACCTGTAAGAGATGCTGTAGGCCACATCAAAGACTCCGTCTGAAATAAAGAGCCATGTGAGTATTCCCCCGGCGAAAACCAGCGATATCATTGAACCAATACTTCTCTTAAGCTTCTCGAAGGTCATCTTATCAGCCGCCGTCTGCACCCTGTTTCGGGCAGACCGAGCCATGGCAATGCGTATCACTGTGGCGGCGCCATACAAAGCAGCTGCAGTTGCGAACATTGCGCGATAGCCGTAATTCTCTGATACTATTCCCCCGATGGGCGGACCCACGACTCCCGTTATCATATAGATAGACTCCGACAGCGCAAAAGTCCTTGCGCGCATCTCCTCCGACGATTGTTCCGCCACAAACGCCCGGAAACTCGGGGCCACAAAACAGCCTGCAAGCGACGATACGCCTTGTGCCAGAATCAGCCATTGCCATGTAGGGGCCACAATGTAAAGGGCGTACCCTGCGATCCCGGCAAGGCTGCCAATGGCAATCGCCTGAAGGCGCCCGATGGAATCCGACACAAAGCCGCCAAGGATCTGGAAAGCCAGGGGCACTATGGACGTTATTGTGAACAATAGCCCTACCTGCTGCACATTGGCGCCTAAGGATTGCACGTACAGAGACATAAGAGGCTGCCCCATCTGGGACGCGATATTCGCAGAGATCATCGCCACAAGGAAAACCATCAGCGTCCGGTTAATGAGACGTGATGGGTGTTTGGGACCCTCAGGCGACAGGGGCGAATTACTATGCGATGAAGTCACTTGATCATCCTCCAGAATGATTGCATGCTGTCTTGCCGAAGCGCCGCTGGGTGTTTGCGGCTCAAGCCCGGGGCCTATGACGGCAACCCCGTAGCTATGCGCCTGGGGTTGCACAGACTAGCTGAGCAAGTATTCATAAAGCAATATTGCTGGGCTTTCGGCCGGAACGTCCCCTGGCCACGTCTCAAACCCGGCCTCTTCGAGAATGTCTGCAGCAAGGCTGTTACATGGAACGCACGCACATGCGCTCTTCATGCCTGCTCCAGACATTGCATCAAACGCGGCTGATAGCAGAGCCCAACATGATGCCGGCTCTCCTTCGAGCACGGATATGACGTAGTCTCCATCGTCAGGTTGAGATTCAGTTGCGGCATCCATGAGGAGAACCGCGTCAGGGAATGGCGCGTTCGCGCAGCCCCTGGCTTCAAAGCCGCACCCTCTATCGGCCATTTGGAGGATGCACCCAGGCTCCCCTGGGTAAAACACGAATCCCGAAGGCCTTCCGCCCATGCATCAGTGGCCGTATGCATCACAATCCGGCCAAAGCCCCTCACAATACCTTCATGTTCGGCAACAACGAACCTTCCGGATGGGTCCGATATCCACCCGGCTGCAACCCGGGGCACGTAATCCTCCCCATCCCAAATGCCAGCGCTGATTCGGGCGATTTCCGGAATATCCTGGAGACGAGCGGGCCTTAGCATGATATCTGTGGGCAAACTCACCTGGATCCCTCCCTGAAGTGGGCATATCCGCCCGGAGTAAGCTCCATCCGCCGGCCGCCCGGCATAACGACCCATCGTCCCAAAGAGGGTTCGGTCACCTCGCCGATCGCAGCAACCCCGGATAGGCCGGCTGCCGCGAATGCCTCTACCACTTCCCCCACGCAGCCCCTGGAAACAGTGAAAAGGAGCTCGTAATCCTCGCCGCCGAACAATGCCCAATTCAGGGGGTCAAGGCCTGCCTCCCGGGCAACGGCCCTGGTAGGCTCGGATATTGGCACTGCGTCAGCTGCGATCCAGGCACCAGTCCCGCTCTGATCGCAAAGATGCCCTATTTCGCTGGCCAGCCCATCACTGACATCGATCATGGCCGTAACAGAGCCTGTCCCCAGTTCCGCCAGGGCCCGGGATTCGCGCATTCGTGGGACAGGCAGGAAATGAGCGCGGATGACTGCTGTACGATGGTCTTCCGGCTCTATAGGCTCCTCAATACTCGGGATCGAATCGGCTGTCCATGCTCTGCAATCAAGCCCTGATTTGAGAAGCTGCAAGCCCGCTGCCGATGCTCCCAGGTCTCCCGTGACCATTAATACATCGCCAGGCCTGGCGCCATCGCGATACTTGATCTCTTCCTCACTGGCTTCGCCTAACATGGTCACATCTATGGCAAAGATGCTTGACTCAACAATATCGCCGCCGACCAAATTGACTCCGTATTTTGCAAGCAGATACTTCATACCTGCGTATATGCCGTCTACACTGTCCACTGTCGCCGATGGAGGCAGAGCAATCGATACTACACAGCTGGTGGGTTCTGCGCCCATGGCGGCGATATCACTCAGGTTCACGGCCACGGCCTTGTAGCCGACGCATGTCCACGGAGCAACGCCCCGCATGAAATGGACGTCCTCTACCAGCATGTCGCTGCATACGAGAAGTTTGCGGCCGGGTGAGACAGTAAGGACTGCCGCATCATCTCCGATTCCCCGGACAACTGTGGAAGGGTCATTCACGCACCCCTTGTCTATTCGAGCTATCAGCCCGAACTCGCCTACTTCGGAGATCCTCATAGACTCTTGCTCCTTCTCAGACTTTGACCTGGCAGGGTTCGAGTTTTGAGCCCCGGAGCAAACCCGGCATACATCGCCGCCTGAGGCTATTCTGTTCTCGCCCAGCTCAATATGGGCATCCGGGGAAATGCTGCACATCTGTCTTCCATAAGTATAGCGATAATACTTCTATGGCGCCACACAGATGCGGTGACTGCAAGTGCACAGCTCAAGCATGAACATCCGGGAATAGCCCTCATAGACTAAACGGCGGGCTATTCAATCGACGACGGAGGGATACGATGGGAGAATTTCGGGTCTCCAAGACACGGCTGGTCCTACTTGCCGGGATAATGTCTGCCATAGCTGCTGCTCTTCAGCTACTGGCCGCATTTGCCCCGGGCCCCGGGCATATTGCAAGCGCTTTGGCCACCTTGCCTTTGGCTCTGACTTCATGGATCAGCACTGGCGCGGGAATTGCAGGCTATGCTGTCGCAACCTTGCTCGTGCTCATGGTAGCGCCTGAAGAATGTGTAATACTGCTCACAACCACAGGGCCCCTTGGCGTGGCTCTGGGGATAGCGGGCGCTGCGAAGCTGAGCGTAGCAATACAGACATTGATAGGCGCCGCTACGCTCAGCTCGGGCATGACGGCGCTAATGCTGGTTTTCAAGACGGATCCGCTAGGGCCAGGAGTGTCGGGCATGGGATGGGTTGCAGCAATAGGAGTATACGCAGGCTTCGCGCTTCTGTATGCCTGGGCATGGGCACTCCTCCTCAGGCACCTTACGCCGCGTCTTCTGGCTGCAGGAGCATGGGCCTCAGCCGGGGTCGGTGATTCAATATGCCGCAAGCCGCCGGGCAAATAGCGAGTCCAACCCCTGTCAGCCCTGCCAGGTGTCATATGCATAGTCGCAAAGGATTGCGCGATTCGAGAGGCCGCAGAAAGGCCCAAAGCCGTTTTCTGCGGCCGAAATCGCCTTTCGGAAATCCGGGCGTGCTTTCAGCGAGACCTTCTCACCTTCCACAGAATCCCCGATCCGCAATACGGGATCACCCCTGTAGGCACACCCTCCAGGGTGCCGAAATCCAACACATACAGGGTTCTTCCCGAAGGATCGAATTTCACATCCACCGGGCGCTGCGGCCCTTTTCCTCCTGGTCCCGGGTTTCGGCTTGCCAGGAAATTATGGACCTCTCCGTTGCGGAGGTTAGCTCTGACCACTCGCTGTCCTTCGGGAGCTGTTCCGCCCGTCGATGGTCCCCCGGAGCCGAGCTGTGCAATGAAGACCTCGCCCACATGGCCGAAGGCGGGGTTCGTAGAGAATGCAAACTTCGTGGAAGCCGAGTGAGGCGCCAATCGAAGCACAGGCTCGCCGGCGAGTGGAGGGTGCTCCGCCAGTACGGCCTCAGTCTGAGGCATCCCCGGCGTCTGGAACTGGGGCAGAGTGATCGGAAGGCCTGATACGTAATCGGGAAAACCGTACCATCCCCCCTCCTCTATTCGCCACATCGAATCAGGCGAGTTCGAAACAGGCCTGCTGCCGCGCGCATCGTACCCCTGATCCATGGCATAGAGAGAACCACACGGACAGAAGCCGATTCCGAAGGGGTTACGAAGCCCATTAGCCACAACTTGCAGATCCGACCCGTCAGAGTTAGCCGAGTACATCACGGAGTTCGCCATCGGGTTGCCGGGAACGATCTCCCCCGGAGAGCTGGGAACACCAAAGGGCTTGTATGCCCCGGTCATGGACGTGCACGGCACGGGCTGATTCAACGTGAATGGATTGGCCGACACGTAGTTTGCGCCTCTGAGCACGGCGGTTCGGTACGGGATGTCATGCATCTGCGGCATGACCGCAAGCCAACCGAAGAAGAAGTTGTCGACCCCGACCACTCCCGAATTCGTGACCGACCCTACTCCGAAGTACATGCGGCCATCGGGCCCGAATGCGATGTCGCCGGTGAAGTGGTCGCCGCCTGATCGAAGGCCTTCAATCAACGGAGTCACTTTGCGATCCGAATCTACTCGGAGGATTCTCCCGGGGAACCCTCCCTGAGCAACGTAGATCGATCCACCCCTGTAAGCCATGCCAGTTACAGGTCCCCTCAATCCGCAAACAATACATTCCATGCTGCCA
>DMOT01000263.1 GCA_003456765.1 Bacillota bacterium | reverse complement strand
GGTTGGTGCATGCGCTCTGAGAGGAGACGGGCCAGGGAGGCGGCAATGCGGGCTCTCTACCAAATGGATATGTCCGGGTGCTCGCCTGAATGGGCTGTCGCATTTGCTGTGAATGATTCGGCCGATCTCGATCTTCCCGAACGTGCCCGGAGCTACGCTGTTGAACTTGTAATGGGCGCAGTGGAGCGGATCCGTGAGATCGATGAGATTATGACTGGACTCTCGCATGACTGGGCGGTTAGCCGGATGTCGCCGACCGATCGAAACATCATGCGGATAGCAGTCTGGGAGATGCTTTACCTGAAGGACGTACCTGTTGCTGCTGCCATTGACGAGGCTGTTGAAATCGCGAAGCTGTATGGCACTGCTGATTCGCCTCGATTCGTTAACGGGATTCTTGGGGCTCTGGCTGAACGAATCAAGGATGGACAGGCGTCTGCGGGGGAGCCCGTTGGTGGCGAGGAAGGCGACGGCGAAGAGGCCAAAGGGGGTGCCGTGGGTAGGGATCATGGCGAATCATATGAGAGTGGCGACACTTGGTCTTGACACAAGCTGTTATACTACCTCAGCGGCTCTTGTGATCGGCGGCATCCTCGCCTATGATGGCAGGGCGCCGCTTCAGGTTTCTAAGGGTCATGTAGGGCTCAGGCAGTCGGAGGCCCTGTTTCAGCATGTACGTAATCTGCCCCGCCTGATCGAGGCAGCGTGCGATGGAGCACGCCGGGAATCGTGCGACATAGTTGCCGTCGCCGCCAGCGCGTGGCCTCGGCGGGTAGAGGGGTCGTACATGCCTGTTTTCCTGGCGTCGGCGGGATATGGCCGCGCATTGGCAGCCGCCCTTGGAGTGCCATTCCTCGAGACTTCTCACCAGGAGGGCCATGTGGCTGCTGCCAGGTGGTCTTCGGGCCTGAAACCGGACGGGGGCTATCTCGCACTTCACCTTTCAGGGGGTACAACCGAGCTTCTTTCGGTGAAGAGCAGATTCCAACTGGAGCTGCTGGGGGCGACAGATGATCTCAATGCAGGGCAGTTTGTTGACAGAGTAGGGGTAGCATTAGGCCTTTCGTTTCCGGCAGGGCCCGACCTGGAGCGGCTTGCAGGTGGGGGCGAGCCGGGAAGGGTGAGTCTCCCGGTGGCAGTCCGTGGGCTTCGGGTGAGCTTCTCGGGCCCCTGTTCGGCTGCTATGAGAGAGATTGATTCGGGTGCCCGTCCGGCCGACATAGCATACGGAGTGCTCGAATGTATTGGAAAATCGACGGGCGCAATTTGCCGCGAGGGCTTGCGCCTCACCCGGGCAAGGGATCTTCTCGTTACAGGAGGCGTGGCGTCGAACGCGCTAGTCCGGCACATCATCGCCCATGAGGTAGGACGCGCTTTCCCTGATGCAAGCCTGCACTACGCTGCGCCGGAGCATTCCCGTGACAATGCCGTAGGGTGTGCAGTCCTTGCCTGGCGGGTTCATGTGGAAGAGAGGCAAGAGGTGCAGGACGAAGTGGAAGAAGGCAAGGAGTGAATGCGCATGGCGGGTCCAAACAACACGAATCGCCTCCGTGGGCAGGGGGGGGCAGGATTGCCTGGGATCTTCGATGGTCCCAACCTGCCTGGCATGCCCGACATGCCGCAGATGGCCGGAAGAGTCGGGTCTTTCGAGATCTTCACGGTTTCCGAGGTGACGCAGAGGGTTGCGCAGATATTGGCCCGCGATCCGGTTCTGGGCGACATATGGGTCAGCGGAGAGATAGCGAACTTCACGCACCACTCATCAGGGCATATGTACTTCACGCTCAAGGACGACAGTTCGCGGCTTCGGGCCGTGATGTTTCGCGGGAACAACCTGGGGTTGCGGTTTCGCCCTGCCGAGGGAATGCGGATCTACGCCCATGGAAATGTCGGCGTATATGAGCGCGGGGGAGAGTACCAGCTGTATGTAGACTTGATGGAGCCGGCAGGCATTGGCGCTCTCTATTTGGCTTTTCAACAGCTCCGGGCGAAGCTTCAGGCTGAAGGGTTGTTCGACCCTGCAGCGAAGAGGCCGTTGCCGAAATTTCCGCGACGCCTGGGCGTCATCACGTCGCCCACAGGGGCAGCTGTGCGCGATATCATTACTGTTAGCCGCAGGCGTTGGCCTGGGATCGACATCTTGATTATTGCAGCTCTGGTCCAGGGGCCGGATGCCCCCGGGAGCATCGTTAGGGCAATAGAACGGGCAAACGCGGTTTCCGACATCGATGTCCTGATAGTAGGCAGAGGCGGCGGTTCCGCAGAAGAACTGTGGGCCTTCAACGACGAGGACGTAGCTAGGGCGATCAGGGGATCTTGTGTTCCGGTTGTGTCGGCAGTAGGCCATGAGACGGACTTTACTATTGCGGATTTCGCTGCCGATGTGAGGGCACCTACGCCCTCCGCCGCTGCTGAGCTCGTTGTGCCTGATGCATCGGGGTACGCTCGAAATGTGCAGCTACTGGAGTCGAGGCTTGTTCGCCTGGTAAGCATGCCGATAATGCAGAGACGCCAGAATGTGGACGAGCTGAGCAGGCGGCTTTGTCAGGCAATTCAGACTAAGGTTCGCGTGAGCCGTGACCGTCTCGATCACTTCCGTCGGATGCTGGAGGCGCTCGATCCAGAAGCGGTGCTGGGGCGAGGGTATGCAATATGTCGGGGCCCTGATGGAGTCCTCTTAAGGCGCGCTGACGAAGTCCTTTGTGGGGATGAAGTCAGAGTCCAGTTGGGACGCGGAGAACTTGGCTGTACAGTCAATGATGTAAAGGTGGGTTGACCAGTGAGCATTCCTCAAGACATGACGTTTGAAAAAGCTCTTGCCCGCTTGGAAAAGATAGTTGAAAGAATGGACTCAGGCGAGCCCTCGCTCGAAGAGGCGCTGAAGCTCTTCGGCGAAGGCACCGAGCTGGCGCGCTACTGCTCCTCGGTGATAGAGGAGGCTGAAGGCAAGCTCGAAGCATTAGTCGAAGCCAAGAATGGGAACGATGAGGTCATTCCCTTCGAAGCCTGCGATTCCGGCGAGAATGACAGGGAGGATGACTGAGCTTGAAGTTGCCCCAATGGTACTCTGATCATATCGAAGCAGTCGATGCTGCTTTGGACAAGGTATTGCCTGAAGACCACATGGAGCCGAGGCAGTTGCATGCGGCAATGCGCTACTCAGTCTTCCCGGGGGGCAAGCGAATAAGGCCTGCGGTGGTCCGTGCATCGCGTTCTGCCGTGACGAGGCAGAGGAGAAGCGGAGATGCTCCTTCCGAAGATCCTGCGATTTGGCCGTCAGTTGCAATAGAGCTGATCCATTGCTATTCGCTGGTGCACGATGACTTGCCGTGCATGGA
>DMOT01000085.1 GCA_003456765.1 Bacillota bacterium | reverse complement strand
ATGCTTCCGTACCCTTCCGGGCGAATACACATGGGCCATGTCAGGAACTACTCCATCGGCGATGTGATAGCTCGGCAAAAATCGATGAGCGGGTGGAATGTGCTCCATCCGATGGGATGGGACGCCTTCGGTCTGCCGGCGGAGAATGCTGCCATAAAGCATGGAGTTGATCCTGCATCCTGGACACGCGAGAACATAGCAGTGATGCGGGAGCAGATAAAGAGGCTCGGGTTCAGTTATGATTGGGATCGGGAGATAGCGACCTGTGATCCATCTTACTACAAGTGGACGCAGTGGCTCTTCCTCCAGCTCTACAGGAATGGGTTGGCATATCGCAAAACGCAGAAGGTCAACTGGTGCCCGTCTTGTGCAACCGTGCTCGCAAATGAACAGGTTGTAAACGGCGCCTGTGAGCGATGCGATACGCCTGTGACCAAGCGTGTGCTGGAGCAGTGGTTCCTGAGAATAACCAGGTACGCTGAGAGGCTTCTCAAGAACCTGGATGAGTTGGCTGGATGGCCTGAAAAGGTAAAGGTAATGCAGCACAATTGGATAGGGCGCAGTGAAGGCGTCGACATAGATTTCGCCGTGGAAGGCACCGGCGAGAAGCTGACGATTTTCACCACACGGCAAGATACTATCTGCGGTGTGTCGTATGTAGTGCTGGCGCCTGAACATCCGCTCCTTGAGCAGTTGATCTCCGGAAAGCCGGATGAAGCAGACATCCGTCGATTTGTTGAAGATGTAATGGCTCAAGATGAGATTGCGCGCACTGCAGAGGATACGGAGAAGGTTGGCATGCCCACTGGCGCCTATGCTGTGAACCCGGCCAACGGCGAAGCTGTCCCGATCTGGGTGGGCAACTACGTGCTGATGGAATATGGCACAGGCGCAGTAATGGGAGTTCCGGCTCATGATGAGCGAGACTTCGAGTTTGCCAGGAAATACGGTCTCCCGGTAAAGGTCGTCATCAACCCTCCCGGGGAGAGCTTTGATGAGTCCGGGATGGAAGGCGCGTATGTGGATGAGGGTGTGCAGGTCAACTCGGGTGATTTCGACGGCATGCACTCCTCTGAAGCCAGGGCGGCTATCGCCGAATACCTGGAGCGAGAGGGGACTGGGAGGAAGGTCGTGCACTATCGACTCCGAGATTGGCTCGTATCCAGGCAGCGGTTCTGGGGCGCGCCCATCCCCATTGTTTATTGCGATTCCTGCGGCATAGTGCCAGTTCCAGAGGCAGAGCTTCCGGTGATGCTCCCTGAACACGTGGAATTCATGCCTACAGGCAAGTCGCCGTTGGCGGATTGTCCCGAGTTCGTCAATGCGAAATGCCCTGTTTGCGGAGGCAATGCCAGGCGAGAGACGGATACGATGGATACGTTCATCTGCTCTTCCTGGTATTTCTCCAGGTATGCCTCGCCCAGAACGGACACCGCTCCCTGGGACAGAGCCCACGTAGACTACTGGATGCCTGTGGATCAGTATATTGGCGGCGTTGAGCACGCTATCATGCATCTCATGTATGCCAGGTTCTTCACGATGGCCCTTTACGATATCGGTCTGGTTGGTTTCGAGGAACCTTTCACCAACTTGCTCACGCAGGGAATGGTGTTGATGGATGGCGCCAAGATGTCCAAGTCGAAGGGGAACACCGTGGATCCCGACGAGATTGTCAATGAATACGGGGCGGATACAGCCAGGCTTTTCGTGCTGTTCGCGGCGCCCCCGGAACGGGATCTGGAATGGAGTGCTGAAGGCGTCGAAGGATGCTGGAGGTTCCTGCAGAGAGTATGGAGGCTTGTGCACCAGTATGTTCAGGCGGTAGGAGATGAGAGAAAGAACATGCATGAGGGAGTGGGAGTGGCTGTTGTGCCTAATCCCGATTCCCTCAGCCCGGAGGCGCGGGAGGTGCGCAGGGCCGTGCATGGCGCGCTCAAGAAGGTTACTGAGGACATCGAAGAGCGTATCAGCTTAAACACGGCAATTGCTGCAATCATGGAGTGTGTGAACTCGCTGTATGCGTTGAAGGATGCGGTGCTGTCTGAACAGGGAGACGCTGCTGTCATGGCGGAGGCTATTGATATCCTGGTGGTCATGTTGGCGCCGTTTGCGCCTCACATCACTGAGGAACTTTGGCATGAAATAGGTCACAGCGGCAGTGTTCATCGTGTCGAATGGCCGAAATACGACCCAAGGGCGATTGTTGTGGACGAGGTTGAGATAGCCGTACAGGTGAATGGCAAAGTTAGAGAGAGACTGACTATCCCAGCTGATGCTACAGAGGATGAAGCTGTCGCCATGGCGCTGGCAAGCGAGAAAGTGTTGGCTGCGGTCGGCTCGGGTTCCGTGGTAAAGACGATCTTCGTTCCGAAGAGGCTCATAAACATGGTTGTAAAATAGTCTTGTTTTGTGATATAGAAAATTGGTTTTTTGGCTAACCTCATTGCTTGTGAGGTTAGCCTTTTGTTCGTCCGGAATGTTTGTCTAGCCGACGAGTTACGTTACGCAACCAGCGGGAAGACAACCCAA
>DMOT01000321.1 GCA_003456765.1 Bacillota bacterium | reverse complement strand
ACCACCGTGGACGTGCGTGCCGCAGTTGCCGGTGTGGTTGCACAGCTCAGTGCAGCTCCAGGCGATGAGGTGAATGCGGGCGATCCGATATGTGTCCTTCAGTCCCCCGAGCTCGTGACCAGGCGCGACGAGGCAGTGCGGCAGGTGCTTGCTGCAGAAGATGCGCTTGCGAAGGCGAAACTAGATGCTGCTCAGGCGGAGGAGAGGCTGAAGAGAGAGATTCTCCTCGCCAGGCAGGCGCTTTCTGATGCATCTGCCCGATTGGGCGACATGGAGAGACTGTTTGATGCGGGCGCTGTGTCGCGAAGCCAGGTGGATGAAGCGCGCAATGAAGAAACCCGGGCTCGCATGGCTCTGGACGCCGCCGAATTGGATAGTGAAGCCGCCGCCATGTCGAACGCGCTGGCGATAGATACAGCTACAAGGCAGGTTGCCGTGGCCAGGGAAGCTTTGCGTTCTGCTGAGGAAGGGATCACACAGCTTACAGTCCGTTCTCCCATTCGAGGCAAGGTGCTGGAGCTTAGCGTCGTTCCAGGCGCCACTGCAAGCCAGGGCGGGGTAGTAGCCCAGGTGGCAGATATGGGGAGCCTCGTCGTCCGTGCTAAAGTTCCCTCAACCGACATCCGCCGGGTAACAGTGGGGCAGCCTGCCGCGATCAATCTGGGAGGCAAAAAGGCCACGGGAACGGTCAAACATGTGGCCCCAAAGGCCGAAGCGAGCGGCCAGGGGGCGACTGTTGAGGTAACGATAGCCTTCGACGAACAGCCGGGCGATGTTCCTCCTAACAGCGCTGCTTTCGTTGATATTGAGGTTAGAAGGCGCACGGATGTTCCGTCCTTGCCCCGAGGGGCGTATCTTGCGAGCAGCCGGGAGCTGTTCGTGTATGTGATTGAGGGCTCCAAAGCGGTGCAGCGCGATGTGAGGTTTGGTTCGATCTTCGGCAACCGCATCGAAGTCGTCGACGGGCTATTGGTGGGCGAAAGCGTGATAACGTCATCATACGAGGAGTTTAAGGACAGGCGGGAGATAAAGGTTGCGCCGGAGGGGGGACGGGTGAGTCAATGAGCGACAACAGACAGGATCAGGCCTTCATAGAGCTTGAGGATGTATCCAAGGCATACAAAATGGGGGACGTGAGCGTCGCTGCCTTGAGCGACATTTCGCTTGAGATTCCCCGCGGGGAGTATGCGGCAGTGATGGGACCTTCGGGTTCAGGCAAATCCACCTTGCTCAACATCATGGGTGGCCTGGATGTGGCCACATCAGGAAGGTACCTACTTGAGGGAGTGGAAGTGACCAGGTTGCCGGATGAGGAGTTGGCCAGGATCAGGTGCCGGCACTTCGGGTTCGTCTTTCAGAGCTATAACCTGTTTCCGGATCTTACCGCGATCGAGAACGTCATAGTCCCCATGATTTACGCAGGAGAGGCAACGGCGCATCGAACTCAGCGTGCCGCCCAGCTCCTGGACTCTCTGGGAATGGGCCACAGGCTTCGCCATCTTCCAAGCCAGCTTTCAGGGGGAGAGCAGCAGCGCGTTGCGATTGCAAGGGCGCTCGCCAACGACCCCGACGTCATATTTGCCGACGAGCCCACGGGGAACCTCGCGACAGCGCAGGGCCAGGAGATACTTGATATTCTTGAAGGTCTCAACGAGAGAGGCGTCACCATAGTAATGGTGACCCACAGCGAGAGTGTGGCTGCCCGTGCCAGCCGGCTAATAACCATGCGCGACGGGAAGATACATTCGGATCAGGCGGCAGTGACCAAGGCCTGATTTGACACGTGCTTTATTCTTGTTGTTTTTTTGCCCTATTGCATAGTCGCTCCTTAGGTGCTATTATCTAACCTAATACACAAACACATACGCTAAAGCGATGATCGGGAAGAGTAGGCGCGAACATTTCGGGCAGCGAGCCGGGGACGGTGCGAGCCCGGTCCGAAACAGCGACTGAACCACACCCGAGAGTGCGGGCTGAACGCGAGCGCGAAAGCGACTTTGCCAGTAGGTTCCGACGGAGTCTTTCACCGTTACAGGAAAGGGGATATAAGGCAGCGTTATTCTGTCCCCTGTTGTAACATGGCATACACCGCTGTCCGTATCCTTGATGAGTGAGTCCGAGGCGCTGGTTTCGGGCTAATTAGGGTGGGACCACGGGAACATGATGCTTCTCGTCCCTTTGAGGGACGGGAGGCATTTTTTATTTGGCGCAGATCCTGCCCATTGGGCCTAGTTGGTCTCCATATTTATACCGTGAACAAAGCATCAGACAGGAGCGTGATATGTCGTGGACAGCCTTCCTATTTGGGGAAGATATTATCTACCTGCCGACGCTCTCATCCGGCGACACATTGAGAGCAGCCTGGCGCGTACGTTCGAAGCCCGAGGTTACCAAGGGATAGTCCCGCCACTCCTGGTGGGGTTGAACATGGCCGCCTTGGGCCAGACCGGCTCGAGTGCCCTGGAGAATTCGGGTTTTCCTAATGGTCCAGTTGGTGCAGGGACGTCATACGCAGTTCTTGCAAGAGACGGCAACCTCTTGACTTTGCGATCTGACATGACTGCCCCTGTGGCAGCCTTAGCAGTGCGCCATCTTTTGCCACATAGCAGTCCTGTTCGCCTGTATTACTCTGGCAGCGTGTTTCGCTCCCAGAAGCCGGGAAGCGGAAAGCCGGAGGAACGGCGTCAGGTCGGCGCTGAGCTGATTGGAACAGATGCCGCGAGCAGCGACAGGGCTGATTGCGAGATCCTAACGATGGCTGCTGAAGGGTTGATCAATGCAGGAGTGCGCGATTTCTCCATCGGCTTGAGCGATGTGAGGCTGTTGTCTGCGATACTTGATGCCGCAGGGGCTGAGGGGGATGTGAGGGAGGGTATATGGTCAGCCCTGGCAGAGCGAGATTATGTCCTCTATGGCGAACTTGTATCGTCCCTAAAGAATATCGCTGAGGGTTCGCAGAATGGCCTGGGAATCGATCTTCTTGAGCGTCTTCTCAACTTGCAGTCTACAGCGGAGGCGCTCGATGCGCTCAGGGCGGCGGGGGTCTCCGATGCGGCTACTAGTCTCATCAGTATATTGGAGGCCCTGGAGGATCGAGGCCTGGGCAAGCACTTTCGTCTGGATCTGTCCATAGTTCGGGAATTCCGGTATTACACCGGAGTCGTGTTTGAGGGTTATGCTGTTGGATGCGGGAACGCTGTCATCGGCGGGGGACGATATGACAACCTGCTGGCGCGATTCGGATCCTCAGCATCTGCAGCTGGTCTGGCGATAGATGTAGATTCTGTGGTATCAGTACTGCAGGAGTTGGAGCAGCTTAACACATCAGAAGGGGGTGAGCGGCAATGGAATATGTATCGGCGGTCGAATCCGTGCTCGTGCAGGAGAGTCAGGTCGCGTCATTAGGCATGCGAAACTCGCTCAGCATTGCGCTTCCGAAAGGAAGGTTGCTCCAGCCGTCGATCGACGCCTTGGAGAAAGCGGGGCTTCAAGTTCCAGGCATGGATGAGATAGACAGAAGACTTGTGTATGACACTGGCAATGGCAAAGTGCGATTCATTCTTGTCCGTCCGGCGGATGTGCCGATATATGTGGAACATGGCGCTGCTGATCTGGGGGTAACCGGAAAAGATGTGTTACTTGAGGGCAACTGGGACGTTTGTGAACTCCTCGACCTCGGGTTCGGGAGATGCCGCTTGGTTGTGGCC
>DMOT01000317.1 GCA_003456765.1 Bacillota bacterium | reverse complement strand
CGCGTGCCATCATGAAATCCAGCAGCCTACAGTGCTTGCCGCCTCTTTTCTGCCACTGGCAGCCGCTTTTAGGGGGAGTCAGGCAAGATGCTTCCATCAATAGAAGAGTACATCAATTACCTTGCAGTCGAGCGAGGCCTGTCTGAGAATACGCTTGAGGCATATGCCCGCGACCTCACTCAGTTTGCGGAGTTTGCTGCGAAGTCCGTGCGCGGATCTGACGAGCCTCAGGATGACGACATCCTCATGGCCGGTCAATCTACTGCTGCATCGTTCATTGCAAGCACCATCGAGTCAGGCGGATCGCCTGCCTCAGCCGCGAGAAGGCTCACATCTCTCCGCACGTACTACAGGTTTCAGCTTAGCGAAGGATACATAGACAAGGATCCTACAGCAAACCTGGAATCCCCACGGCAGCCAGAGCGTCTGCCTGATGTGCTCACTGTTGAAGAGATGGAGCGGCTGCTCTCTTCGGCGCCTGGGTACGATCCCCAATCCCTCCGCGACAGAGCGATGCTCGAGCTTCTTTATGCATCCGGACTAAGAGTCACGGAGTTGATCTCGCTTGCTACTGACGATGTAAACCTGGAGCTTGGATACGTTCGCTGCGTGGGCAAAGGAAACCGTGAGAGAATCGTTCCAGTGGGAGAGCAGGCAATAGAGGCTGTAGAGAGATATCTTGCGTTCGGACGGCGTGAACTCGCCGGAGCCAGTGAAGACAACTACCTTTTCATAACGAACCGGGGAACTGCCATGACGCGGCAAGCCTTCTGGAAGATGCTGAAACGCCGGGCGCTCGAGGTGGGCATCTCCAGCGATATCACTCCCCATACAATCAGGCACTCATTCGCTACGCACTTGCTTGAGAACGGAGCCGACTTGAGGTCTGTCCAGGAGCTGCTTGGACATGCTGATATACGAACCACACAGGTTTACACCCACCTGACTCAGGTTAAATTGCAGGAAGTATACAACAGGCACCACCCGAGGGCGCTGAAAGAAGGAGACGCGCAAAGATGCGAGCATTGATAATCGTATTCGATGGTGTTGGGATCGGCGAGCTTCCCGACGCCGGCAAGTACGGGGACGAGGGAAGCAATACTCTTGTCAATACGTCGCGCGCAGCAGGCGGCCTTAGCCTGCCAAATCTTGAGAGGCTTGGATTGGGCAACCTCGCAGCCGACGCGGGGCATGAGATCCCCGGGGTAGCCGTGAGCCAAAACCCTGTGGCTTCTTACGGGATAATGGCTGAGAAGTCCCCCGGAAAGGACACAACCACCGGCCATTGGGAGATCGCCGGCATACAACTGGAACGTGGATTTCCCACGTATCCTGAAGGTTTTCCCGATGAGGTCGTCGTGCCTTTCCAAGAGGCTACAGGGAGAAAGATACTCGGCAACCGCCCCGCATCAGGCACTGAGATCATACAGGAACTCGGGCCAGAGCATATCCGCACCGGCAGCCCTATCGTGTACACCTCCGCTGATTCGGTATTTCAAATAGCCGCCCATGAAGAGGTAGTCTCCAGAGACGAACTCTATGAGATGTGCAAGACAGCCAGGGGCATACTCTCAGGGCCCCATGCTGTGGCGAGAGTCATTGCCCGTCCGTTCATCGGAACGCCCGGAAAATTCACCCGAACAGAAGGAAGGCGAGACTTCTCTCTGGAACCGCCAGGGCAGACACTGCTTGACCTGGTGGCCGAAGCCGGACTGGAGGTTATGGCGTGCGGGAAGATTGACGATATCTTCGCGAATCGGGGCATCACGCGTTCGAAGCATGTGGCCGGAAACGACGCTATCTTCGACGCTGTCCTGGAGTTTCTGGACGAGGGGTATCCCGGCCTCATATTCGCCAACCTCATAGATTTCGACATGAAATGGGGACACCGCAATGATGTGGAGGGCTTTGCGCGCGGGTTGGAACATATCGATTCCCGCCTCCCGGAACTCCTTGGAAGACTCGGTGAATTGGACCTTCTGGCGATCTGTGCGGATCATGGCAATGACCCCACTACGCCAAGCACAGACCATTCCAGGGAATACGTTCCCGTGCTCGCATATTCTCCTGCCAGGCAAAGGAAGGGGCGATGTGGCGCCCATGTGGGCGTGAGGGAGACTTTTTCTGATCTCGGTGCAACTGTCGCGGATTTTCTCGAGGTAGGATGGACACTGAGGGGAGAGAGCTTTCTCAACGAAATACTGTAGCTGTGCGCGGCAAGAGCGGAGGAGTTTAAATGAGAGTCCCGGATATAATCATGAAAAAGCGAGACGGTGGCGAACTGAGCCCGGAAGAGATCTTTTTCTTGATAGACGGCATGGTTTCCGGGGATGTGCCCGACTACCAGATGTCGGCTTTCTGCATGGCCGTCTATTTTCAGGGCATGACGCCCGCTGAGACCGCTGCCCTCACTCTGGCCATGGCAAGGTCGGGAGAGATAGTGGATCTTTCGGCTATTCGCGGGACAAAGGTAGATAAACACAGCACAGGGGGCGTGGGGGACACCACGACACTCGTGCTCGCTCCCATGGTTGCTGCAACCGGAGTGCCGGTGGCGAAGATGTCCGGAAGAGGGTTGGGCCATACAGGCGGAACCCTGGACAAACTCGAGTCCATTCCGGGAATGCGGGTGTCTTTATCAGAAGAGGAGTTCATCGAGCAGGTCAACCGCATTGGCATCGCTATAGTTG
>DMOT01000167.1 GCA_003456765.1 Bacillota bacterium | reverse complement strand
TTCCGCACCCCGTCTCAAGCTTCAGGTTGATTATCTCCCCATGCTCCTCCGGTGCATCGAAGGCATATATCCCTTCTTTGAACCAGTATAGCCTCACAGGATACGTGAATCGGAAATCGGGGTAGGCGATTGTGTGGCCGTCGCCGACTGATGCGATGAGCCGACTTACTGCTACTCGAAGCTCATCGTCGGTCAACTCGTCCACACTCTCTTTGATGCGCTCCGCCTCTTCGTAGAAATCAGCGCTATCCAGCTTGAAGAAGAGATTCTTATGCCTCTTTGGCAGTTGCTCTGTAAGAAACGTGATGTCAGTCACCCACTTGTCGTGCCTTGTTTCTGCAAGTGGTGATTGTATGTCTGGCGGGGTGCAGCCGCTCAGCAACAGGCATAATGCAGACAAGATGATCCAGGCC
This sequence comes from Bacillota bacterium, assembly GCA_003456765.1. Lineage (GTDB taxonomy): Bacteria > Bacillota > DTU025 > DTU025 > DTU025 > UBA10085. The sequence goes on along the minus strand of DMOT01000167.1, from coordinate 3,110 downwards.
GCGGCTTTCTTGTATGTAAGATCCTTCATGGCTCAAAAAGCCTCCTAACTCAGCGGGTATGCTAACCCTTGAGGGTCTTCTCTGGAGCCTTCACGGTCTCAGCCGGGAATCTCTTCTCACGGATTCGTCGCCTGGAAGCGTTGTCCTCTAACGGCATCACACATGTGGGTCTGCGGCAGGCCCGGGTATTGCCGGGCATCCAGCGCCTTTCCCGCACAACGCGATACCGGCCCGACGTTCTGCAACAACTGGGCACTAAGGGGCTATGGAAAAATGGCACCTGCTGGTGTATGATGTGTACACATTGCCAGGAGGGTTTTGGACTATGACGAGGCTGCGCAGATCAGTAATAAAGGCATTTACATTCAGAATATTCATTGCAGTTACACTTGCCATGGCTTTGGCTTCGCCGCCAGGCTCCCGGGTTATCGGCAAGCCCACAGGGTTGCCTGCCCGAGATGAAGTGGTGGATTTCTTCTCCTATGATTCGAACATCGCCCTGGATGTCACGGAGACGCCGGTGGTGTCATCACCCTGGTATCGGGAGTATGAAATCAGCTACAGTAACCTCGGGGACATGGTTTACGCACCATTCATGGTTCCTAACGTTCCGGGAACTGCTTCAGAGGGCATGCATCCGGTGCCCTGCCTTGTTGGCCTCCACGGTATGTTCTCCAACTCCGCCAACCAATTCTGGAGCATCGCCGACTTCTGCGCCAAGCGGGGCATTGCAGTTATGACCCCCAGCCTTCCATACCATCACAAGCGAACGAAGAACGCGCTTTACGTGCAAGGGCTACAGCTGATCATAGGTTCTCCGGAAGAGGTGAGAGACAATCTCCGCCGTGCGGTTATAGATACCCGTCGCGCGTTGGACTGGCTCGCCACGCGTTCCGACATCGATCAGAACTGCATCTCCATTGCAGGGGTTAGTCTGGGCGGTATTGTTGCTTCACTGGCCTTCAAAGTTGAACCGAGGTTTGCGAATGGAGTGCTGGTGGTGTCAGGCTCAGGGGCGGGAGGAATACTGGAGAATGGGGACACAGCGATTCTCAATATCTTTCGGGCTGCGGCTAAGGCGAATGTGGTGGACCCGGAGGACTTTGTTGACGCGCTTCAGATCGTCGATCCAATCAATGTTCCGGACCTGCAGCCACGCCCTGTACTTGTGATGAACGGAATGTCTGACGTTATCATGGTGCCTGAGAATGCGGTGCGGCTTCGTGATTCTTTCGTCCTGGCTGAGCAGATATGGACCACAGGCGGGCACTACTTTCCGCTGTATGTTTCCGAGTATCTGCTCATGGACTATCTGTCCAAGCAGTATACGAAATCTCCGTCTTTCTCTCATGGCATTCGTGTAGATGCGGGCCTGGGATTTCGCTTCACGGAAGAGGCAAATGCGCCTGAGATCGGAGCCGACAACTTGTGGGTCGACGTAGCAGTTGAGCTGGGGCGTCCCGACAAGGTTGCTGCCCACAGGGTTTCGGTGCCGATGGTAAACAGGGCAGTTCCGGTTATAGCCTTGAGCAAGGACACTTATTCGGCCCTTGCTCCGTACCTTACGGGACGGCATCTCCCAGCGTTTATCTACATCATCAACCACGATTCACCGATTGAAATCTGCGCTGCTCTGGCTTATGCGCAGGTGTTGGGGCTTCCCGCAAGCCCGCAGTTCTATTACATTTCTCGCCTAACGGGTGAGGCAGGGGGATACTCCATTGGCGCGGCATTACCAATGGATGTGAGCCGCATCCGGAATATGCTGGAATCGGTCGCGCGGGTACCTGGGGCCAACGGTGTCGCAGGTTCGGAAAGTAAAGCGAGTTCGCAAATCCCGCTTGACGTTTTTGCTGAGATTCAGGATTTCCCGGGCCCTGCCGCGCCGGAGGCTATTGGATCATGGCTTGCCCGGGAAACAGATGTGAGTAGACTCAAGAGCATACACTGGTTCCCGAACTACCCGCATGACGATCCATGCTGGTCGGCTGGACCAGACATGTGATGCCAGGCTCATTCGGAAGGAAAGCTAGGGGCCGCGGAGATCGGGGCAAATCTGAAGGCAGCGCAGCAGTGGCCGACCCCATACTGCGCTGCCTGCTGATTAGCGTGAGAACCGTAGACTCATGCGACGGCATGCCGGCAGGATTGCCCTCAGGCTACTCAAGGTCGTTCGGAACCGGAAGTACTCCAATCTCTATGCTGCATACATTCTCCAACGGTATCAGCACAAACCTGGCATACTCAGTATCTACTACGCCTTCTTCGCCGAACAGTCTGATGACTACTCCGCAACGATCGAAAGCCGCAAGAAGCAAAAGCCCATTACATATTCCCACGACTCTGGCGTTGCACGCCTTCTTACAGCACTTGCCACACTTGAACTCCACTGCCCAGGGCCATCCGCATGCGCCTGGACATTGAGCCGTGAAGGTTCCAATTGCGTGGTCGCGCAGGGACTCTTCAAAGAGAAGCTCAGCTTCCTTGGAGAAAGGAGCCTCCATATTCTGTCTCCACCTTTCTGTCTCCCGTCCATTATCCGACTGAACTACTACCAACGTATGCACAGGTGAAGGAATAAGCCACTGCATCAAGTCACGTCTTGAGTGCGCCCTCCAGCGACGCCGACGCACCCTGCTTCGATCCTGCCAGGGCCGTCCAGCCCATTTGCGCCCTGGCGGTATTGCTGATCGGTGACACTCCCTAGGCTCAACAGACGTATTGCCGTCGTCATCAATCGGTACAGGACGCGCCATCTGCCGATGCTACGAATCCATACGCTCAGGTATGCGACGAACGTCGCTGGGCGAAGGATCACGGTGCAGGCGGGAATCTGGAACGGCAATTACCATGGCAGCAACTTACATCTAAACGTGACACCGGCCGGAGGAGATCCGATCCACATTACCGGACCCTCGAAGAACTTCATAAACCCTGTGCTGTTGACAGAGGGATATCAAGAGATAGACCTAACCTACTCTGCCTCTGGAGATCTTACTGTCGTTCCGGGTGAATACGCATTCTCGGTACTCTACACAATGATAGACCCTTGATTCAGCCCGGGTGAGCCATGAAGGGGAAAAGAGGCCGAGGGGAAGCTTCCCCTCGGC
>DMOT01000169.1 GCA_003456765.1 Bacillota bacterium | reverse complement strand
GTGGCAAGGGCGTCTCACTCTCAATCCACTGGCTCACATGGACCCTATAGGCCTGCTTGTTCTGGTCATTACGGGCAGGTTTGGGTGGGCCAAGCCGGTGATGGTGAATCCGAACAACTTTGAAAACAGGGATGCCGGAATGGTAATGGTAAGCCTGGCCGGGCCCGGCTCCAACCTTGTGCTCGCAATTGCCCTGGCTACTCTATTCAAGGCAATAGCAGGGCCGTATGGTACAGCAGCGAACGCTTTTTCATACTACGTCCTGGTCGCATTGAACCAGGGTGTATGGATCAATCTTGGCCTGGCTGTCTTCAACCTTCTTCCGGTTCCGCCCCTTGACGGGTCGAAGATTCTTGCAGCGCTCCTCAAAGGAAGAGGCGCGCGTATGTATTACACATTGGAGAAGTATTCCTACATCGTCCTTCTCCTGTTTATCGCCACGCCGCTGGCTGGATGGATCTTGACCCCGATAATATCAGCGCTTTATAGAACGATAATGTAGAAGGTGGTTGCTTTGGCAAAAGGGCGCATATTGAGCGGTAACAGGCCCACGGGCAAACTTCATCTGGGCAATTTCGCCGGAGCACTGGCGAACTGGGTCAAGCTTCAGGAGGACTATGAATGTCTTTTCATGGTAGCCGACTGGCACGCATTGACCACGGGATATGACGATACTTCCGAGCTGAAGGAATACACCCGAGAAATGCTGATTGACTGGATCTCAGCTGGCCTGGATCCTGAGAAGTCCGTGATCTTCAGGCAGTCTGACGTGAAGGAGCATGCAGAGCTTCATCTCCTGCTCTCCATGATCACGCCTCTAGGTTGGCTGGAAAGATGCCCTACCTATAAGGAGCAACTGCAGCAGCTGTCGGGCAAAGAGATAACGAACTATGGCTTCCTGGGCTACCCGGTGCTCATGGCGTCAGACATACTCGTGTACAAGGCAGACACGGTGCCTGTTGGAGAAGACCAACTTCCACACTTAGAGCTGGCACGCGAGATTGCCCGAAGGTTCAACTACCTCTACACGCCCACCTTTCCAGAGCCCCAGGCCAAGCTGAGCCAGGTGCCGCTCCTTCCGGGCGTCGACGGGCGGAAGATGAGCAAGAGCTACGGAAACACCATAGCTCTGTCGGATCCTCCGGAGAGAGTGCGCGAGCTGGTGAACGCTATGGTCACGGATCCTGAGCGGATACGCAAGTCTGATCCCGGCCATCCTGACGTTTGCACCGTGTATGCATACTACAAAGGCCTTGCTCCTGAAGTGCTGGAGTCTCGGAGAGAGGAATGCGAGGGCGGGCAGATCGGCTGTGTAGCATGCAAGCGCCAGCTGCTGAAGACGCTACTGGACATCTTAGGTCCGATCCACGAGAGACGCCATGAATTGGCAGTCCAGCCCGGCCTCGTTGAATCCATCCTCGAGCAGGGAGCGGCCAAGGCGAGTCCTATGGCTGCGCGTACCATGGCGGAAGTGCGGGAAGCCATGAGGATATGAAGGTAGAAACCTCCGTCTTCTCCGGGCCCCTTGACCTGATGCTCTCTCTTATCGAGAAGAGAGAGATCGACATTTGCGAGGTGTCAATCAGCGAAATCGCCGATGACTACCTGGAACATGTCGCTTCCATGGAGTGGCTCGACATAGACCAGGCTGCGGAGTTTCTTGTGATAGCCGCCACTCTGCTCTACATCAAGGTCAAGGCCTTGCTTCCTGAAGAGGAGCTCGCCGAGGGCCTGGGCATTGATGAGGACGAGCTGCCCGATCCCGGTGCAGAACTGGTTCTCCGCCTTATTGAATACAGACGCTTCCGCGATGCGGCGCGTGTCATGAGGAGCCTTGAGAGCGCGGCTACCAGGATGTACACGCGCCCGCCGCGTCCGCTTCCAAAGCCGGCCAGGATGAAGGTAAACGCCCTGGAAGGAGTGTCAGTCAGGGAACTCCTCGACCTCTACCTTAAGGCTGTTACGAGCTTTCCCGTGGAATTCGAGCACTTGCCGGAGGATGAGGTAGACATCGTGCCTCAGATGGTTTCAGTCTTGACGCAGCTTTCCCGGCGCGGACGCCTGGGTTTCCATGAGTTTGTGGGGGATGCTGCATCCCGCTCTGTTCTTGTGGCCACACTCCTGGCCATGCTCGAGCTTGTCAGGAGAGGAAGGATTTCTGCAACTCAGCCGTCACCGTTCGGGGAGATATGGATGTTTCCTCCGAACGAAAGAACGTCAACTGGGGGTGTGTCCGATGAATCTGCAAGAAGCGCAAGCAGCGATTGAAGCTATCCTTTTCGCAGCCTCGTTCCCTCTCGGTCTGGAAGAGATTGCATCTGCTGTGGGCATTGACGAGGATTCTGCCAGGAAGCTCTTGAGGCTCATCGGTGAGCGACACTCCAGATCTGACTCTGGCGTTGTCTTGATGGAGGCAGGGGGCGGGTTCATCATGCTGTCAAGGCCCGAGTATGCGCCTTACGTGGAACGTCTGTCTGAAAGGCAGCGTCCCCCGGCGCTTTCTCCAGCCTCGCTTGAAACATTGGCGATCACCGCCTATCGTCAGCCGGTCACGAGAGCCGAGATCGAGAGGATCAGGGGCGTATCGCCTGATTCGGCCATATCTACACTGCTTGAGCGCGGGCTCATCTGTGAGAAGGGACGCAAGGAAACCGTGGGGCGCCCGATCCTATATGGAACCACGCCTGATTTCCTATTTTACCTTGGGCTCAGCTCTCTTGATGACCTTCCTGCGCTTCCGGATAGCGACGGATTGCCTCAAGGCGCACCGACGTCTGTCCCCGGCGAAGAGACGGGTTCTACGCCAACATTGCCCGGGCTCGGGGAGCATGGCGATGGCGCCCACGTACTCGAGCCTGAGGAGATGGCGAACGAGATCGACTTCGACGAGATGCTCAAAACATCTGCCTCGACCAGCTCCTCTCATGGAAACGAATCCGACTTTTCCGAATAGCGCGGCCTCGACTTTCAGGCACGAAAAACGCACCTTTCCCGGAGAGATGAATACTGCCCCCGCCCTGCGGCAGAATACGGGCGGGAGTGGGGG
>DMOT01000215.1 GCA_003456765.1 Bacillota bacterium | reverse complement strand
GATAGCGACATAATCCTCACGGAATACGGCGCAACATTCATAGGAATGGAAATCTACAGATCCAAGAATGAGAAGGCAGAGGAAGAGGCGAGGAAACGGGCGGCTGTGCAGATGGCCCTCGAAACGCTCTCCTACTCTGAGCAGGAAGCGGTCGAACACATCTTCGATGAACTCGATGGCGACGAAGGGCTTCTTGTGGCATCGAAGATTGCAGACAGAGTGGGTATAACGAGATCAGTGATTGTCAACGCACTGCGCAAGTTTGAGAGCGCCGGCGTCATAGAATCGCGTTCGCTCGGCATGAAGGGAACTTACATCCGGGTTCTCAATGACAGGTTGTTCGAGGAGCTGGATAGGTTGCGCGCTCGTTAGCCATACCTCAAGCTATGGAAAAGGCTTGGTATTGGGCCTCGCCATCGATCCAATGGCGGTATTGACGCAGCGGGGCGGGCGCTTGTCGGGCGCTCCAGCGTGTGATATACTAACCGCTGTGCGACTACACACAACCTTCGGATTGGAGTTGCGGTGCCGCATGCAACTTGTGCATCTGGTAGAACTTCAAGATGATGAGGTTGGAGGGGAAACCGCTGCGGGAGGAGGTGATTTGCATGGCAGTAGTAACCATGAAACAATTGCTTGAAGCTGGTGTGCATTTTGGACACCAGACGAGGCGTTGGAACCCCAAGATGAAGCCGTATATCTTCACTTCGCGAAATGGCATCTATATCATCGACCTCCAGCAGACGATAAGGAAACTGGATGAGGCCTATGATTTTGTTCGTGAGACTGTGCAGGACGGAGGCTCAGTGCTTTTCGTGGGCACAAAGAAGCAGGCTCGCGATACTATCTCTGAAGAAGCTCAACGGTGTGGAATGTACTGGGTCAACGAGCGGTGGCTCGGCGGGATGCTTACCAACTTTGCCACTATGCGCAAGCGGGTAGAGTGGATGAAGAAGCTTGAGGACATGGAAGAGGACGGCACCTTCGATGCGCTTCCCAAGAAGGAAGTTCTGAAGCTTGTCGCCGAAAGGACGAAGCTTCAGAAGCGCATGGCCGGGATACGGGACATGAAGCAACTGCCTGGCGCAGTGTTTGTCGTGGATCCTCGCAAGGAGAGGATTGCAGTCGCTGAAGCAAGGCGGCTTGAGATTCCGATCATTGCGATTGTGGACACTAACTGCGATCCTGATGAAGTGGACTATGTGATCCCGGGCAACGACGATGCGATTCGCGCTGTTAGGCTTCTTACTTCGAAGATGGCTGACGCAGCCATTGAGGGGCGCGAGGGCCTGGATCAGGCCCTGGCAGAAGAGGAGTACGATGAACAGCGTAGTCTGGATGTTGACGACAGGGAATCCCAGGCGTCTGACGAGTTTGGCGATGTCAAGATAGACGATGACGATGAGTGAACGCGGGGGGACATTTGCTAATGGAAATCACTGCATCCATGGTAAAGGAGCTTCGTGAGCGTACAGGCGCGGGGATGATGGACTGCAAGCGGGCGCTTGTTGAGACCGAAGGCGATTTCGACAAGGCCGTCATATTCCTGCGCGAAAAGGGCCTCGCTGCAGCATCAAAGCGTGCCGGGAGGGAGACTGCAGAAGGTGTGGTCGACTCCTATATCCACATGGGTGGCAGGATAGGCGTGCTTATTGAGGTGAACTGCGAGACGGATTTCGTTGCTAAGACCGACCAATTCCGTACCCTGGCGCGAGATCTCGCTATGCAGGTGGCTGCCTCTAAGCCTCTTTACGTATCACGTGACGAGGTTCCCGATGATGTGATTGAAGGCGAGCGCCAGATATATCGAAGTCAGGCGCTTAACGAAGGAAAACCGGAGAAGATAGCGGATAAGATCGTAGAAGGCAGGCTTGAAAAGTTCTATCAGGAGGTCTGCCTCTTGGATCAGCCTTTCATCCGTGAACCGGAAAAATCAGTGGAGGAGCTAATCCGCGAGACGATAGGGCTCTTGGGCGAGAACATCACAGTGAGAAGATTTGCCCGATTCGAGCGCGGAGAGAGCCTCTGATAAGGGTAATCAAGTGGGGAGAGAACACGATCGTGTTCTCTCCTTTCCATAGCCATGATGGTCGGAAAAACAACTGCAGGAGGAGAATGGACGGTCGTATAGAATCCAACGGGGAGTGACGATCTTGGAAAAGCCTAAGTACAGCCGGGTGATCCTTAAGCTGTCTGGTGAGGCGCTTGCGGGACGACGCGGGACCGGTGTCGATATTGACACGGTCAGATGGATCGCAGGCCAGGTTGCGGAAGGCTATGCCTTAGGAGCGCAGCTGGCCATAGTTGTTGGCGGAGGAAACATATGGCGTGGCGCTGAGGCAAGTCGGATGGGCATGGACCGAAGCAGCGCCGATTATGCAGGCATGCTTGCCACTGTTATTAACTCAGTAGTACTGCAGGAAGCGCTCGAAGATATCGGAATACCAACCCGGGTGCTTACAGCTATTGAGATGCGCGAAGTAGCTGAACCTTACATACGTCGCAGAGCCATACGCCATCTAGAGAAGGGCAGGATCGTGATCTTCGGGGCAGGCACTGGAAATCCGTTCTTCTCCACTGATACCGCAGCAGCATTGCGTGCAGCTGAGATAGAGGCGGATGT
>DMOT01000208.1 GCA_003456765.1 Bacillota bacterium | reverse complement strand
GCTCAGGCTGGAGAAGGGTTTTGGGCTCGAAGTAGGCCTTGCGATTGATTGGGCAAGGGCAGGGTATTCAATAGTCGAGGTCCCCACGGAGATGACGCATAGGGAGACGGGAAGGGACCTGGAGGGGGTTCTTCACAGGGCTCGCCAATTCAGAGAAGTAATGTGCGCCCTGGCGTCGAGGTGGCGCCATGATTGGCAAAAGCAGCCGCACATTTGACACCTCCCACAGAAGAGTCGCCTACATATGACCAGTCCAATACAATGCTTGCCAGCCACATAGTGTAATTCGCCGGACAGCCTCCGCCATGGCAACATATTTGCAGTATGGGTGGCGAAAGATACAGGTGAGACTGCCGGGGGGTGATCGTGACGGGCTCACGCTGGATATGGCAGGGGATTCTCGGAGTGCTGCTGGCGGGGACTATTGTGGCCGTATCATCTCGAGGAGGCACAGAGATGCTCGTAGGGGCTCTCGGACCCACACCAAACTACCGCCGCAAGCCAGTGGCGTTCCCGGCCGGCCTCGTTGTGGCAGTCGGAACCATCACCGCGCCCATTCTGCTTCGACTATGCTCAGGGGTTGAAGAGGACCAACTGCGGCGCACCGGGTCTTTCCTTCTCCTTACGTCAGGATTTGCACTGGCGGGATTCGTCGACGACATGCTGGGAGGCCACTCGCAATCCGGGTTCGCAGGGCACCTGGGCGCCTTGCGACAGGGAGTGTTCACCACTGGCATGTTCAAGGTGGTGTTTGGCGGAGCGATCTCTCTGGGAACCGTTGAGCTGCTGGGGCCAGGTGCTGTAGGGCTCATGGTCGTTCTAGATGCTATGCTGATCGCGCTCTCTGCAAACCTTGTCAATCTGCTTGATCGACGGCCTGGGCGGGCCACAAAGGGGTTTCTACTAGGGTTTGCACTCCTTGGCGTATGGCTTTGGACAAAAGAGAGGGCTTCGGGTTTGGGACGCCTGCTCAACCCGGCCGGATCTGCGCTTGGGGCCGCGATTGCATTCTTCCCGTCAGATCTCAGGGAGCGTGCAATGCTTGGGGATACCGGATCCAATGTGCTCGGCGCGGCTCTGGGCTACGGCATGCTGCAGTTGGCGCCAGCATGGCGCGTGGCTGTCCTGGCAGCTTTAGTGTGGCTTACGTTGGTCTCAGAAAGGAGGTCTTTTGGGGAGATCATCGAAGGTAGCAAATTGCTCCGATTTCTTGACGGTTTGGGAAGGGTGAACCGGTGAAGGCAATCTTGATCGCTCTGTATCGGGGAAGGAAACTCCCGATGTTGCGGAGAAATTGGCACGAAGGCTGAAGATGCCGTGGGTTTGTGCTGTGGCGTTCTTGGCAAACTGGACCGGGGGAATGGAAATGTTCTTGGCTTCGTGCAGTTACATACCGTTGGAAGTGCCTCTTGCTGCCGGGCTGCCGGGGAAGAGGCTCTTTTTCACCTCATCTCCTGTCGGCAATGGAGATTCTCTCCTGCCACGGGACTTCTGCCCGTACTCGAGGGCTTTCATGAGGAAATATGACAGCCGTGACATACTGGCTATCGCAGGTTCGTGTGATGCCATGAGGCGAGCGTACGATTGCGTGCGGTACTGGGATCTGGCTGATCACGTCCTGTATGTGGACGTTCCGCGAACGGCGGACGACGGCGCTGTGAGCTACTTCGCTCACGTGCTGCGCCAGATGGCGGCAGACATAGAAGTGGCCTGCCCGGGCAGAGAGGTAGGGGAGACCAGCCTTCGCCTTGCCTGTGAGGCCATGAACACAGTCAGAGCGGCAATCTCAAAGGCTGCAACCTCCATGAAACGTGGTGTGTTTTCTGCATCACAAGTGTTGAAGGCAACGCTGGACGTAAACGAGCTCATATCCGACACTTCCCGCTGGGGCGATAGGTGGAGCAGGGACGAGGAGTTCACAATGGACGCTCGCGATGCGCTGGCAGGAACAGTAGCTGCTCAGATCGACAAACTCATCGCGGGAGGTGGAGGTTCGCAGGGGCTCTGCCGGGTGGGGGTCTCAGGAACGTGCCTTCTCGACTTGTCTCTCGTGGAGTGTCTTGAAGAAGCAGGCCTGGACGTTGTTTTCATTGACTCCTGCATGTCGCTGAGAATGTATGACTTTTCTGTCGACATCGAATCAGGCGGCAACATCTATGAAGCTCTGGCACGGTCATACCTTTCAAAACCTGCATGTCCCAGGATGTTCATGGGTGATGAACGCATCTTGCGCCTGGGCGCCCTTGCAGCCAGAAGTGGGGCCCAGGGTCTTGTCTACTTCACTCCCAAATTCTGCGACCTGGGGTATTACGATTTCCCCGAAATCAAGCACGGTCTGAGGGAGATTGCCGGGCTGCCCAGCCTCTTGCTGGAGGGCGAATACGGCGCAGGAAGGACGGGCCAGTTGCTCACGAGGGCTGTAGCCTTCCGCGAGATGCTGGAGGGGAGGAGGCAGCTCGATGAGGCATAGATCACGTGGAAGCATGGTGGGCGAGTCACGCCTGGTGAGGGGATTCCGCTCTCTATCCCGTATGCCGTGGTGCTACGG
>DMOT01000209.1 GCA_003456765.1 Bacillota bacterium | reverse complement strand
ATCCTGCCTCATACAATCAAGGCTATGTTGGAGATTAGCGACGGCGATTGTGCGGCGGCAGCTGCCGCAATTGCGGAGTCTCCATGGTCAACACGTTTCAGGGCAGTGCCTTACTCTTCTGTGGGGCAGACCAGAGGGCTTATGGTTGGGTTTCGGCCGAGTGAAGTTAGGGTGCTAGACGGAAAGAAGGAGATTTCGACAGATAGGGCCATTATCTGCGTGCATAACGCTAGCTTGTGTTCTAACGGAAAATACCGCGCGCTGCTCAACCCCGAGATCCTCACCGCGGGTTGAGCGCTCCTGGGAGGCTTGTTCATGAGAAAGCGGTTAGAGAGCATCATGTGGGCAATTCGGCTCTTCATAATCAAGGCCATTGGTTGGTTCGTAATTGTTGAGGACTCCCAGGTCCGCTATATTGGGAGTCACGAAATGCTTCCTCCGCCCCTGAGCCTCGACGAAGAGACAGTTCTCATGGAGAAGCTCAGGACCGGAGAGATTTACGTCAGAAGCGAGCTGGTGGAACGCAATCTCCGCCTTGTGGTTTACATAGCAAGGAAGTTTGAAAGCACGGGAGTTGGCGTAGAGGACCTGGTTTCCATAGGCACCATCGGCCTGATCAAGGCGGTAAACACATTCGATCCCGACAAAAGGATAAAGCTTGCGACGTACGCATCCCGATGTATTGAGAACGAGATATTGATGTATTTGCGCAAGACAAACAGGATTCGGAGCGAGGTTTCCTTCGATGAACCTCTCAACGTAGACTGGGACGGGAATGAGCTGCTTCTTTCTGATGTATACGGCACTGAAGATGATCTTGTCTACCAGGCTCTCGAAGAGGAAGTGGACAGGAGGCTTCTGGGCGAAGCCCTCTCAAGCCTTACCGGGCGTGAGAAACGTATCATGGAGCTGAGATTTGGGTTCTCAGATGGGTCGGAAAAGACTCAAAAACAGGTTGCCGATCTTCTTGGCATTTCCCAATCATATATTTCAAGGTTGGAAAAGAGGATTCTTGCCAAATTAAGGAGACAGATGATAAAGGTGGATTGAGTCTGCTTCTTGCGCCATTTCTTTGTTGCCCCGACGCCGGCCATTGAGTGAGGTCGCGTCGGGGCAATTGTTTGTGAAAACAAAGCCAAGTCAATGGATGTAAACGGAATAAACCTTCACAGTCGGAGCAATACTTCTGATAGCAACATGAATGTGTGAATGTGGAGTTGTTCCGACATGGCGCTTAACAAGGTCGAGATCTGCGGCGTAAACACGTCAAAACTTCCCGTGCTGTCCAGTGCGAAAATGCGCGAACTGCTTGAAGCGGTGCGCGACGGGGATAAAGAGGCCCGTGCTAAGTTGATCCACGGTAACCTGCGATTGGTGCTTTCGGTAATACAGAGGTTCACAAACAGAGGCGAGTACGTTGATGACCTCTTTCAGGTGGGCTGCGTTGGGCTTATCAAAGCCATCGACAACTTCGACCTGGGCCAGAACGTGAAGTTTTCCACTTATGCTGTTCCGATGATAATAGGGGAAATCAGGCGTTACTTGAGAGACAACAATCCAATCAGAGTGTCGCGTTCACTTCGCGACATCGCCTATCGAGCGCTTCAGGTTCGGGACAAGCTTGTTTCAGAGACGTCAAGGGAGCCTACAATGAAGGAGATTGCTGCGGTTCTAGGCCTTCCAAGTGAAGACGTCGTCTACGCGCTAGATGCGATTCAGGAGCCAATATCCCTGTTTGAACCGATCTACCATGACGGCGGAGATCCAATCTACGTCATGGACCAGGTGTCGGATGAGAAGAACACCGATGCTAACTGGCTTGAAGGGATTTCCATAAAAGAGGCCATGCTCAAACTCTCCCAGAGGGAGCAGATGATACTCAAGCTCAGATTCTTTGAAGGAAAAACCCAGATGGAAGTGGCGGATGAGATAGGGATTTCCCAGGCTCAGGTCTCCAGACTGGAAAAGAACGCGCTCCGGCAGATGCGAAAATCCATGTAATCCGGCTTGCATAGGCTAGACAGGGGGTGTGGGCTACGAAGAAGGAGTTAGTTGCCAGAGCAGTAATGTGTGGACTGGTGCTGGCCTGTTTCTTCCTGTGTGCTGCGGTTCTGGCAGCCCGGTCTGATGCTTCTCGTGATGACGCCAGTCTCGCGTACAATACGTCCAACTTGATCAGACTCCACGTTGTGGCTCCGGCAGACGATGGCGCAAGCAGTTGCCTGAAGCTTACCGTGCGCGACGAGATTCTGGACGAGGCATCTGTTTTGCTCGAAGGCGCAAAGAACGTTCGTGAGGCCGAGGCGTGCATCCGGGCGAACCTTGATGAGATAGAGCGAAAAGCCAACGAAGTTGTCAGGCGGGCGGGATTTTCATATCCCGTCCGCATTACTTTGGGGAAGAACCAGTTTCCCAGTGTGTCGTATGGCCGGACATCCTTGCCGGCAGGCGAGTACCTGTCCCTTTCGGCGGCTATAGGTCCGGCTGAAGGGTCAAACTGGTGGTGCGTTCTGTTTCCCCCTCTTTGCCTGGTAGATGTGGCCCAAGGATGTATCATAGAGGCCGAGCGGCGTGACGGGGAGTTTGTAGGCGTTGAGCTTGCAACAAGGTCGCTTTTGCGTGCTTCAACCTCGGCCCAAACGGAGACTGCGCTCTATGAGGCAGCGAAGGCTGCACGACGCACAACCCTTGCGCAGCTGAATTGGGAGTTGCCCCCGTGGATATGCAGGCTTCTTGGCATGGGACGTTTCGATCAAGCGCAAAAGTGAGAAGATACGCCTCAAAATGTGCACCATCGTGCTGGCTCTTGCATAATATGTGGAGGGCCAGTTTTCCTTTCAGGAGGTGCGCATGTGATACAGCGAGCATCTGAACTGCGGGTCAAAGAAGTCGTCAGCATCAACGACGGCAGGCGGCTTGGCTTCATGTTCGATCTTGAGATAGATATGGATACAGGCAAGGTTATTAGCTTTGTCATACCCAGCGGCACAAGGGTGCTGGGATTCCTGGGGCGAGCAGGGGAGCTGGTCATTGACTGGGATCGCATAAAGAAGATCGGCCTCGATGTCATCCTGGTGGATGATTCGGGGCTGACGATCTGACTGGCCGGGCCTTCTGTCCTGGCGCATGATCGTGGCAAGTGCGATGGCGCAGAATGCCGCCACCCCTGGTTTTTGCGGCGGCGCCCCTGCGACGGGGGCGGACAAGCTGTCACCAACCGCCAACTTGGACAGCTCCTATGGGTGCAAAGAGCTGGCCATGAGTGCATTTCCCCTTGAAAGAGACGGGCGCTGATGTTATACTTTCGCCTGCTGGAGGCGATGTCAGATGCAGGGTTGTGTTTCAGAAGATACGACTGTGTTCCTCAAGGACAAGACTGGCGAAGTTTTGGAAGTGACTTTTGCTTTCTTCAATGCTTTGCTCGATGCTGATCCCAGCGGGGCCGACCTTGGAGAATACAGAATCCTCAGCCGTTCGGGCTGGACCGAGCTTCTCTCTGTTGCCAGGCGTAACCTGTGGGAGGGCGAACAGCTCTGCCACTTGCGTACGCGATTAGGCCGCATTTCCTTGACCGGGGAACACAGGCTCCCTGTGA